>DATINN010000379.1:0-2652 GCA_035474175.1 Mycobacteriales bacterium
GGCGTGAGCATCTGGGTGGTCAAGGCCGCCGACATCACCGCGTCGAGCCCGCCTCGCACCCTGCCCCAGACCCCTCCGACGCCCACGGCTCCGTCTACGACGGGCTGCTCGGCGGCGACCCCTCGCACTGGGCCTTCGGCACCGACTTCGAGGACCCGCTGGCCGGGGTCGACACGACGATCCCCGACGGCGTGGACGCGAGCGACCTCGGCGCCTACTGCCTGATGCTCGGCGACGACGCCCTCTTCCTGTCGCAGCGGCTGACCGAGTGGGTCACCAACGCGCCCGAGCTGGCGGAGGAGGTCGCGCTGGCCAACACCGCGCTCGACCTGCTCGGCCAGGCCCGGCTGCTGCTGGCCCGGGCCGGGTCGGCCGGGGTGCTGGGGCGCTCGCGCAGCCGGGCCACCGACTCGATCCCGGACGAGGACGCGCTGGCCTACTTCCGGGACCCGGACGAGTTCCGCAACACGGCGCTGGCGGCCGCGCCGAACGGCGACTTCGCGGTGACGATCGTGCGGCTGCTGGTCGCCTCGGCCTGGCGGCTGGCGCTGTTCGCGCGGCTGCGGGACAGCCGCGACCCGGTGCTGGCGGCGATCGCCGGCAAGGGCGTGCCCGAGCTGACCTACCACCGCGACCACGCCGCGCGCTGGCTGCTGCGGCTCGGGGACGGCACGGCCGAGTCGCACCGGCGGGCGCAGGCGGGCGTGGACACCGTCTGGCCGCTGCTGCCGGAGCTGTTCGCGACCACCGCGGTCGAGGCCCGGCTGGCCGCGGCCGGGGTCGCGGTCGACCCGGCCGAGATCCGGGGCGAGGTGCTCGACGTGCTGGGTCAGGTGCTGACCCGGGCCACGCTGCGGGTCCCGCCCGCGCCCGCGGACGCGGCGCCGAGCGGGCGCCTCGGCCAGCACGGTCCCGAGCTGGCCGAGCTGGTCGGCACCCTGCAGTCGCTCGCCCGCCAGCACCCGGACGCGACATGGTGAGCCGTCGGTCGACAGCGGTCCGGGCCACCGGCCCGGCGCCGCACCGGACCGCGGGCCCCGTCCCGCACCCGGACGCGAGCGGTGCGGCCGCGGGGCAGGGTGATGCGCGGGCGGTGGCGGAGGCGGTGACCGACCCGGAGCTGCCGATGCTCACGCTGGCCGACCTCGGGGTGCTGCGCGGGGTGCGGACCGAGGCCGACGGGACCGTGGTGGTCGAGATCACCCCGACGTACTCGGGCTGTCCGGCGATGGGCGTCATGCGGGCCGACCTGGTGCACGCGCTGCACCGGGCCGGCTTCCCCGACGTGTCCGTGCGGACGGTGCTGGCGCCGGCCTGGAGCAGCGACTGGATCACCCCGGAGGGCCGGCGCAAGCTGGCCGCCGGCGGCATCGCGCCGCCCGGCCCGGCGCCGGCCCGGACCGGGCCGATCCCGTTGCTGCTGGGGACGCGGCGCACCGCCGACTGCCCGCTCTGCGGGTCGGCCGACACCGAGGAGCTGTCGGAGTTCGGCGCGACCGCGTGCAAGGCGCTGCGTCGCTGCCGCGCCTGCGGTGAGCCCTTCGAGCACGTGAAGGAGCACTGAGTGCGGCGGCGCCCCGAGTTCCACGAGCTGACCGTGGCCGGCGTGGAGCGGCTCACCGACGACGCCGTCGCGGTGACGTTCGCGGTGCCGGACGAGCTGGCCGCGGACTACGCGTTCCGGCCCGGCCAGGCGCTCACGCTCCGAATGGTCGACGGCGACCGCGACGAGCGCCGGTCATACTCGATCTGCGCCCCGGTCGGCGCCCCGCCCCGGGTCGGCGTCCGCGAGGTGCCGGGCGGGCTGTTCTCCTCCTACCTGGTGCACCAGGTGCGGCCGGGCGACCGGATCGAGGTGCTGCCGCCGTCGGGCACCTTCACCGCCGATCTGTCCGTGCCGGGACAGCACGTCTTCGTCGTCGCCGGCTCCGGCATCACCCCGGCGATCTCGCTGGCCGGCACCGTGCTGCGCGACGGCGAGTCGGCGGTCACCGTCTTCTACGGCAACCGGCGGACCAACACGGTCATGTTCGCGGACGAGCTGGCCGACCTGAAGGACCGGTACGGGACGCGGCTGCAGCTGGTGCACGTGCTGTCCCGGGAGCCGCGCGACGCCGAGATCACCACCGGCCGGCTGGACCGCGACCGGCTGAAGGTCCTGGTCGGCAGCTTCCTCGACCCGGCCGACGTCGACCACTGGTGGCTGTGCGGGCCGCACGGGATGGTCACCGACGCCCGCGAGCTGCTGACCGAGCTCGGGGTCGACCCGGCCCGCGTGCACCAGGAGCTGTTCTACGTCGACGACGTGCCGCCGGAGCCGGTGCGCGGCGACGAGCAGACCGTGACCGGGCCGAGCAGCGAGGTGACGGTCGTGCTGGACGGCCGGTCGACCACGCTGACGCTGCCCCGGGACGTGCCGGTGCTGGACGCGGCCCAGCGGGTCCGCGGCGACCTGCCGTTCGCGTGCAAGGGCGGGGTGTGCGGCACCTGCCGGGCCCGGGTCACCGCCGGCACCGTCCACATGCGACGCAACTTCGCGCTGGAGCCGGCCGAGGTCGCCGCCGGCTACGTGCTGACCTGCCAGTCGCTGCCGACCACCGACACCCTGACCGTCGACTACGACGCCTGAGCGCAGGGCCCGGCGGTTGCCCC
>DATINN010000380.1:0-4765 GCA_035474175.1 Mycobacteriales bacterium
CAGCGCGCTCTGCAGGGACTGGATGTAGCCGTCGCTGGTGACGGTCGCGCCGGAGACCGTGTCGATGCTGGCGCTCCCGGCCGCGGTCGCCTCCTGGTCGAGCTGCGGGATGGCGTAGGAGTTGATCTCCAGGTCGCGGCCGTTGTCCTGCGGGTAGTCGACCGCGGCGACCGCGGTGACCGCGCCGCCGGAGACGGTGATCCGCACCTGCACCGGGCCCCAGCGGGTGTCGGCCGAGTCCCCGGTGTAGGTCCCGTCACCGCCGGATCTCCCGGACGCGGAGGCCGACGCGGACGGCGTCGTCGGATCCGCCGCCGTTCCCCCGGTGTCGCCGGTGCCCGTCCCCCCGGTGTCGGGGGTGCTGGCGGCCGGCGGGGTCACGGCCGGCGTGGCCTGGGTCTTGAACGACAGCAGCATCACCAGCCCGGCGATGGTGCCGGACACGGCGAACAAGGCGCGGCGCATCGACGTGGCCTCTCAGAACTCGAAGGTCTCGTGGTGGACCTGGCGGCGCGGCACCTTCGCCGCGCGCAGGGCGGCGACGACGGCGGCGGTCATCCCGTCCGGCCCGCAGACGTACACGTCGCGCTCCCGCAGGTCCGGGATGTTGGCCGCCAGGACCGGCGCGGACAGCGGGTCGTGACCGAGGTCGCGGCGGTGCCCGGTGAGGACGTGGACGGTGGCGCCGCGCGCGGCGGCCAGCGCGGCCAGCTCGTCCCGGAAGACCACGTCGCGCTCGTCGCCGGCCCGGTAGAGCAGCGTGATCTCGCCCGGCAGCGTCTGCAGCAGCGCCCGCAGCGGGGTGATGCCGATCCCGCCCGCGATCAGCAGCACCTTCTCGCGGCTGCGCCGGGCCGCCGTCATCGCCCCGTACGGGCCCTCGGCCAGCACCCGGGTCCCCGGCCGCAGCCGGGCCAGCGCGCCGCTGTGCCCGCCCAGGTCCTTGGCCGTGATCCGCAGCCGGTCGGGCCGGACCGGGGCCGACAGCGAGTACGGGTTGGCGGCCCACCACAGCTCCCGGGTCAGGAACCGCAGCCGGAAGAACTGCCCGGCCTCGGCCCGCAGCCGGCTCAGGTCCCGCCCGGCCAGCACGACCGAGACCACACCCGGCCCCTCGGGCACGACCGACTCGACCCGCAGCCGGTGCCGCCGCGCCTGCCGGACCGGGGTGAGGAACCGGTACCACAGGATGGCCGCGCCGACCGTCGCGTACAGGATCGACCAGGCGACCCGGGCGGGCCGGTCGTCGATGAAGTCGGCGCCGGTGGCGAACTGGTGGCTGAACGCCAGCGCCACCGCCAGGTAGGTGTAGAAGTGCAGGTAGTACCAGGTCTCGTAGCGCATCCGGCGGCGCGCGGCCCGGGCCGAGACGGCGCCCACCCCGACCAGCAGCAGGCCGGCGACGGTGGCCATGAGCACGTCCGGGTAGGTCAGCACCAGCGTCGTGGTCTGGTGCAGCACGTTCGTGTGGCCGGTGACGGCGTAGCCCCAGATGATCAGCAGCGCGTGCGCCACGACCAGGCTGACGACGTAGCGGCCGCCCATCGAGTGCCAGCGGGCCAGCCGGTCGGCGCCGACGCCGCGCTCCAGGGGCGGGATCCGGGCCATCAGCGCGACCAGCACGACGACGCCGTAGCCGGCCAGCAGGCCGGTGATCCGCCCGGCGTTGGTCAGCCAGTCCCCGAGCCCGCTCACGGACGGGGTGTCGAACCACCACAGCCCGACCGTCGCCGCCGCCCCGGCCAGGATCGCGGTCAGCAGCGCGGCCGGGTGCGTCCCGGCCGGCGGGGTCGGGGTGGCCGGCGGGGCCAGGCGCTTCTCGGCGAGCACGGTCACCTGACCGTTGTCCCCCGCCGACCTGTCCGGCGCCTGTGAACGAGCCAAGCACCAGCTATGCGCCGCGCCGCCGTGCCCGCTGGCCGCTCCGGCGCCGTGCGCCGTTGGCCGCTCCGGCGGCGCGCCCGCTCAGCCGATGGCGGTGCCGAACAGCAGCCCGATCCCGTACGTCAGCAGCAGCCCGGCGGCGCCGCCGAGCACGACCCGCAGCACCGCCCGGCGCACCGGGCTGCCCCCGATCCGGGCGCTGGCCGTGCCGGCGACGCCCAGCGCGAGCAGCACCGCCGCGAACGTCACCGGCACCCGGGCGCTCGGCGGCGGCAGCAGGATCGCCAGCAGCGGCAGGATCGCGCCGAGCACGAAGGCCAGCGCCGAGGCCAGCGCGGCCTGCGCCGGGTTCGCGAGCTGCTCGGGGTCCATGTGCAGCTCGGCGTCGAGGTGCGCGGCCAGCGGGTCGAGCGCGGTCAGCTCGACCGCGACGGCGTGCGCGGTCGGCTCGGACAGCCCCTTGGCCCGGTAGATCTCGGTCAGCTCGGCCAGCTCCTCGTCGGGCGTCTCGGCCAGCTCCCGGCGCTCGGTGGCGATCTGCGACCGCTCGCTGTCGCGCTGGCTGCTGACCGAGACGTATTCGCCCAGCGCCATCGACACCGCCCCCGCCACCAGCCCGGCCAGGCCGGCGGTGAAGATCGGTCCCCGGTCGGTGGTCGCCCCGGCCACGCCGACGACCAGCCCGGCCACCGACACGATCCCGTCGTTCGCCCCCAGCACACCGGCCCGCAGCCAGTTGAGCCGGTCCTTCGTCGCCGCCGCGTGCGGCTCCGTCATCGCCACCGGTCCCACGCTACGAGATGACGGTTGCGCCCACCCGGTGGGGCCGCCCCCGCCGTGGACCGGCCCTGTGCCGCCCGTCACCGTCCACTGTGGACCTGCCGGCGGGCGGGCCGGCGGGGCGGCTGCGAGAATGCCCGGTATGACCGAGCCGGCCCACGACTACCTCGACCTGGACAGCCTGCTGTCGGCGCCGGAGCGGGCGCTGCGCGACCGCGTGCGCGCCTTCACCGACGAGCGGGTCCGTCCCCACATCGCCACCTGGTACGAGACGGCGCACTTCCCGCGCGAGCTGGCCACGGAGCTGGGCGACCTCGGCCTGCTCGGCATGCACCTGCGCGGCCACAACGCCGTCGAGTACGGCCTGGCCGCGATGGAGCTGGAGGCCGGCGACTCCGGGCTGCGCACGTTCTTCAGCGTCCAGGGGTCGCTGGTGATGACCGCGATCTCCCGCTGGGGCTCACCGGAGCAGCAGCAGCGCTGGCTGCCCGGCCTGGCCGCCGGCGAGCTGATCGGCTGCTTCGGCCTCACCGAGCCCAGCGCCGGCAGCGACCCGGCGGCGATGCGGACCACGGCCCGCCGCGACGGCGACGGCTGGGTCCTCGACGGGTCCAAGCGCTGGATCGGCCTGGCCTCGATCGCCGACGTCGCCGTCATCTGGGCCAGGGCCGACGACGGCATCCGCGGCTTCCTCGTGCCGACCGGCAGCGACGGGTTCGCCGCCACCCCGATCGAGCCCAAGCTGGGCATGCGCGCGTCCATCCAGTGCGACATCACGCTCACCGGCGTCCGGCTGCCCGCGGACGCGGTGCTGCCCGGCGTGACCGGGCTCAAGGGCCCGTTCACCTCGCTCAACGAGGCCCGGTACGGGATCATCTGGGGCTCGATGGGCGCCGCCCGGGACGCGTACGAGGACGCCCTGGCGTACGCGCTGGAGCGGACCCAGTTCGGCGCGCCGATCGCGGCGTTCCAGCTGACCCAGCAGAAGCTCGTCGACATGGTGCTGGAGATCCAGAAGGGCACGCTCGTCGCGCTGCACACCGGGCGGCTGAAGGACGCCGGCCGGCTGCGGCCGGAGCAGCTGAGCTTCGGCAAGCTCGCCAACGTCCGCGCCGCCATCGAGGTCTGCCGGCAGGCTCGCACGATCCTCGGCGGCAACGGCATCACCCTCGAGCACTCCGCGCTGCGGCACGCGATCAACCTGGAGGCCGTCCGCACCTACGAGGGCACCGACGAGATCCACACCCTGATCATGGGCCGCGCGATCACCGGCCTCCCCGCCTTCAACCCCCCGTCCTGAACCCCGGTCCCGGCCGTGCCGCGCCGGCCCGGGTCCGCGGCGGCGACCGGTCGGGCCGCGCGGGTTCAGCTCGGCGGCCGCGACCGGTCAGGTCGCGGCGCGCCCGCTCCGGTCTGCGGCAGCGTCAGGCGCCGTGGCTCAGGTCCGCGGCGGCGACCAGTCGGGCCGCGGCGACGGCGGCTCGGGAGGCAGCGACCGCTCAGGTGGCGGCGGCGACCGCGGCGGCGAGGCGGTCGGCGACGGTGGATCCGGCCGGCGCGGGCGCCCCGAGGTGGGTGGCGCGCAGCTCGTCCATGTAGTGCGCCCACAGGTCCGGTCCGCCGGCCGACAGCAGCTCGGCCCGCACCCGGAGCCGGGTCGTCGTGGGCCGGTGGCGCAGCCCCCAGTCGCCGAGCTGGGCGAAGACCGGGACGAGCTGGATCGACGCCTCGGTCAGGCTGTAGGCCGCGCGCCGGCCCGGGCCGACGTCCTCCCGGGTCAGCAGACCGGCCCTGACCAGCCGCTTCAGCCGGTCGGCGAGGATGTTGGAGGCGATCCCCTCCTCGGACCCGGCCAGCAGCTCCCGGAAGTGGCGCTTGTTGCCGAACATCACGTCGCGCAGCACGAGCAGGCTCCAGCTGTCGCCGAACGCCTCCACTGCGGCATTGATCGGGCACCCCGACCGCGCCGGCTCCGCCATGCCGCACCTCCGTATCTGGTTGCAATCTACCATCGGTTCGCCTACGGTCCGCTTGCAGGACGCAACCAGTTCCGGGAGGCGACCATGGGCGGCACCGACTACGACTCCGAGCTGCGCCGGCA
>DATINN010000381.1:0-3334 GCA_035474175.1 Mycobacteriales bacterium
TCGGGCCAGCCGCCGGCGGGCTCGGGCAGGCCGATGAGGGCGAGCAGCAGGCGGACCAGGCCGAGGAACATCGGCTCGCGCACGTCCGGACCGTGCCAGTTGAGGTTGCCGTTGACCTCCAGCGTGATGAAGCCGTGCAGCGACGACCAGCAGTGCACCATGGCCAGCTCGGTCGCGGGGTCGGCGCCGTGCAGCTGCGACTCGCTCATCGCGGCCTTCAGCGACGGCGGCAGCGTGGCCAGCGGCAGCGGCCGGCGGGTGCCCTGCGCGTCGGCGTCGCGGGTCAGCGAGCGCAGCGCCTCCATCGCCCGCAGCGCTGCCGCCTTGTCCGGGCCGGGCTCGGCGCCGTCGGCCAGGTGGGCCTGGTGGCCCTTGTCGAAGTCGGCCAGCGCCGGCCCGAAGACCAGCGTGAAGCCCTCCCGGTCGGCCAGCGCCCACTCCCGGTAGGCCCGGGCCGCAGCCAGGAACCGGCCGCCCGGGTCGGTCGCGGGCAGCGCGTCGCGGGCCTTCTCGACCCGGTCGGCCATGTCGGTGAGGGCGTCGACGATGAGCGCGGTCAGCAGCCCGTCGCGACCGTCGAAGTAGCGGTAGAGCCCGGGCGCGGACATCCGCATGTCCCGGGCCACGTCCGAGAGCCGCACGTCCACCGTGCCCTGTGCCCGCATCCGGGCCAGGGCGGTGTCCTTGATCTCCTGGATCGTCGCCGCCCTGGTCGTCTCACGCCTGGTACGCACATGCACCTCCTACCCGCCCACAGAGGCGACCAGCCCTCTCAGCGTTCCATCAGTTAAGGCTCTTGACAATGCTAGCCGTCTTCCCGTCTGCTATGGCTCATCACAACGCGAAGAGTCATAACGGAGGGGAAGATGATTACCGATCCTCGGGTGGGGGTGCTGGGCCGGATCGCCGGCGCCGCACACCGCCGGCGCGTCCTCGTCGTGGTCCTGTGGCTGGTCGCGGTCGCCGCCGCGGTCGGTCTCTCCCAGGTCGCCTCCGGCGACTTCAAGGCGGACTACACCGCCCGCGGCTCCGACTCCCGGGCCGCCCAGGACCTGCTCACCGAGCGCTTCCCGGCCGCGGCCGGCGAGCAGGTCTCGGTCGTGGTCCGGGCCGCCGGGCCGGTGACCGCCCCGGCCGTCCGGGCGACGGTCGAGGGCCTGCTGACCCGGATCGCGACCGTGCCGCACGTCCTCGCCGCCCCCAGCCCGTACGGGACACCCGGCGCGATCTCCGCCGACGGCCGCACGCTGCAGGCCACGGTGCAGCTGGACGCGGCCAACCCGGACGCGATGCCGGTGGCCGACACCCAGCGGATCGTGGACCTGGCCCAAGGCGCCGACCGCGACGGGCTGCAGGTCGCGCTGGGCGGGCAGGTGGTCGAGGCCGCGACCCAGGGCTCGATCGGCTCGGAGGGCATCGGGCTGGCGGCCGCGGCGGTCATCCTGCTGCTGGTCTTCGGCTCGATCGTGGCCGCCGGGTTGCCGATCCTCGTCGCGGTGATCGGCCTCGGGGTGAGCGGGTCGCTGGTCGGCGTCGTGGCGCTGGCCGTCGACGTGCCGGACTGGTCGACGTCGCTGGCGGCGATGATGGGCATCGGCGTCGGCGTGGACTACGTGCTGCTGCTGGTCACCCGCTACCGGGAGCACCTCGGGCGCGGGCTGACCCCGCGCGCCGCCACCATGGCGACCGCCGACACCGCCGGGCGGGCCGTGCTGGTGGCCGGCTCGACCGTGATCGTCAGCCTGCTGGGGCTCTTCGCGATGGGGCTGTCGGCGATGCGCGGGGCGGCGCTGGTCACGATCCTGGCCGTGCTGGTGGTCATGCTGGCCGCGGTGACGCTGCTGCCGGCGCTGTTCGGGTTCGTCGGGCACCGGATCGACCGGCTCCGGCTGCCGGTGCCGCGCTCGTCCGGCCGCCCGCTCGGCGCCCGCTGGGCCGTCGGCGTGCAGCGCCGGCCGTGGACCGCGCTCGGCGCCGGGCTGGTGCTGCTCGGGCTGCTGGCGCTGCCCTTCCTCGGCGTCCGCTACGGCTTCCCCGACGCCGGCAACGACCAGGCCGGCACGACCACCCGGCAGGCGTACGACCTGCTCGCGGACGGCTTCGGACCGGGCGCCAACGGGCCGCTGCTGCTGGTCTCCACCGACGACGGCGGGGCGCTGGCGGCGGTGCGGGACCGGGTCGCGGCCACGCCGGGGGTGGCGGCCGTGACCCCGCCGCAGGCCGCCCCGGGCGGTGGCGCGGCGCTGATGACGGTGGTGCCGGCGACCAGCCCGCAGTCGGCCGACACCGAGCGGCTGGTGACCACCCTGCGCTCGGCCGTGGCCGGCACCGGCATCCACGTCGGCGGGGTGACCGCGGCCGCGGTCGACACCAACGAGGACATGGCCTCCCGGCTGCCGCTGCTCATCGGCGGCGTGGTCGGGCTGTCGTTCCTGCTGCTGCTCACCGTCTTCCGCAGCGTGGTCGTCGCGGTCAAGGCGGCCGTGCTCAACCTGCTCTCGCTCGCCGCCGCGTACGGGGTGGTGGCGCTGGTCCTGGAGGGCGGCTGGGCCGGGCGGCTGATCGGGATCGACACGCCCACGCCGCTGCCGGCGTTCGTGCCGGTGCTGATGTTCGCGGTGCTGTTCGGGCTGTCGATGGACTACGAGGTGTTCCTGCTGACCCGGATCCGGGAGCGGTGGCTCAAGACCGGTGACGCCACGACCAGCGTGACCGAGGGGCTGGCCCGCACGGCCCGGGTGGTGACCGCGGCCGCGGCCATCATGATCGCGGTGTTCGCCGCGTTCGTGCCCAGCCCGGTGATCTTCCTCAAGGTGATCGGGGTCGGGATGGCGGCGGCGATCCTGGTCGACGCGACGGTGGTCCGGATGCTGCTGGTGCCGGCGGCGATGCAGCTGCTCGGCCGGGCCAACTGGTGGTTGCCGTCCTGGCTGGACCGGGCGCTGCCGCGGGTCCGCATCGAGGGCGCCGACGACCACGAGGAGCCGGTGACCCCGGAGCGCGAGCTCCAGCCGGCCTGAGCCGGTGCCGACGGGCCGGCCCACCTTGGCCGGCCCGTCGGCCTGGGGGCGGGCGCCCGGCTGCCGGGTCGGCCGGGCACCAGGGTCGGCCCGGTACCAGGGTCGGCCCGTCAGGAGCTGCGCTTGCGCAGGAGCCGCACGCCGGCCGCGACGCCGCCACCGACCGCGCCGGCGCCGAGCGCGGCCGGCACCCCCACCTTCGCCGCCTTGCGGCCGGTGCGGAAGTCGCGGATCTCCCAGCCCCGGGCCCGGGCCTCCATCCGCAGGGCCGAGTCCGGGTTGACCGCGACGGCCCGGCCGACGGTCGAGAGCAT
>DATINN010000382.1:0-2361 GCA_035474175.1 Mycobacteriales bacterium
AGACGACCAAGGAACCTCATGCTGGGTCCCTGACCGGCGAGACGACCAAGGAACCTCATGCTGGGTCCCTGACCGGCGAGACGACCAAGGAACCTCATGCTGGGTCCCTGACCGGCGAGACGACCAAGGAACTTCATGCAAGGTCCCTGACCGGCGAAACGACCAAGGAACTTCATGCAATGGCCGAGCTGCCGAGCGTGGGTCCGGCGCTGCGGGAGGCGGTCCGGCGGCTGGAGCCGGGCACCCGCGGGGTGGCCGAATACCACTTCGGCTGGGTCGACGCCGACGGCCGCCCGTCCGGCGACGACCCGGCCGGCGGCGGCAAGGGCGTGCGCGCCCGGCTGGCCCTGCTCTCGGCCCGGGCCGCGGGCGCCCCGCCCGAGGTGGGCCTGCCCGGCGCCGTGGCGGTCGAGCTGCTGCACAACTTCTCCCTCGTGCACGACGACGTCCTGGACGGCGACGTCCAGCGCCGCCACCGCCGCACGGTCTGGGCCGTCTTCGGCGTCCCGGCCGCGATCCTCACCGGCAGCGCGCTGCAGGCGCTGGCGCTGGAGGTCGTGCTGGACCCGCCCACCCCGGCCGGGGCCGCCGCCGCCGACCTGCTGTCCAAGACGACCCGGGTCCTGATCGGCGGCCAGTACGAGGACCTCGCCTTCGAGCGCCGCACCTCCGTGACCGTGGCCGAGTGCCTGGACATGGCCGCCGGCAAGACCGGTGCGCTGGTCGTGGCGAGCGCCGCCGTCGGCGCGGTGCTGGCCGGCGCGGACCCGCGGACCGTCGACGCGCTCAAGGCGTACGGCGCGCACGTGGGGCTGGCCTTCCAGCTCGAGGACGACCTGCTCGGCATCTGGGGCGACCCGGCCGTGACCGGGAAGCCGGCGCTGGCCGACCTGCGGGCGCGGAAGAAGTCGCTGCCGGTGGCGGCGGCGCTGGCCGCGGGCGGCCCGGCCGCCGACCGGCTCCGGTCCTGGCTGGCCACGCCGGCCCCGCCGCCCGAGCAGGTCGTCGACGACCTGGCCGAGCTGCGCGGGATCGCCGAGCTGGTCGAGGCGGCCGGCGGCCGGGCCTGGGTCGCGGCCGAGGCCGAGCGCGAGGTCGAGCGGGCCGAGCGGGCCCTGGCCGGCGCCCCCGTCGACCCGGTCGCGGCCGCCGAGATGGTCGCCCTGGCCCGCGCGCTGCTGGGGCGGACGGCATGACCGCCACGCTGCCGCCACCGGCGGCCGGCGGGGACCCCGACCAGGACCGGACGCCACCCGGCCACCCGGGTCGCGCGGCCGGGCCCTTCGGGGCGCTGGGTACAGCACTTCCTGATTCCCCTGTTACCCCGCCTTTACTCGGCGAAACGATCGCGAACGCCGTACGACACCTGAAGGGTCTGCAGGACCCGGGCGGGTGGTGGAAGGGCGACCTCGAGACCAACGTGACGATGGACGCCGAGGACCTGCTGCTGCGGCACTTCCTCGGCATCCTCGAGCCGGAGGACACCGAGCGGGCCGCCCGCTGGATCCGCTCCCAGCAGCGCGCCGACGGCACCTGGGCCACCTTCGCCGGCGGTCCCGGCGACCTGTCCACCACGGCCGAGGCCTGGGTCGCGCTCCGGCTGGCCGGTGACCCGGCCGACGCGCCGCACCTGGTCCGGGCGGCCGAGTTCGTCCGGTCGCGGGGCGGGGTGGCCGCGACCCGGGTGTTCACCCGGATCTGGCTGTCGCTGGTCGGCCTGTGGTCGTGGGACGACGTGCCCACGATCCCGCCGGAGATCATGCTGCTGCCGCCGTGGGTGCCGCTGAACATCTACGACTGGGCCTGCTGGGCCCGGCAGACGATCGTGCCGCTGGCGGTGGTGTCGAGCCTGCGGCCGGTCCGGCCGGTCCCGTTCGGCATCGAGGAGCTGCGCAGCCACCGCCGCCCCCGCCGCAGCGTGCCGACCGCGTGGGAGCTGGGCTTCGGACTCCTGGACCGGGCGCTGCACGTCTACGGCCGGCACCCCGTCGGCCTGCTCCGGCGGTACGCCACCCGCAAGGCCGAGCGCTGGATCCTGGACCGCCAGGAGGCCGACGGGTCCTGGGGCGGGATCCAGCCACCCTGGGTCTACTCGCTGCTGGCCCTGCACCTGCTCGGGCACGAGCTGGACTCGCCTGAGATGAAGGCCGGGTTCGCCGGGCTGGACGCGTTCATGGTGCAGGTCGACGGAGCGCCGTGGGCACCGCTGCCGCCGCTGCCCGACCACCCCGACCTGGCCCCGGCCGCCGTCGCCGTCCCCGAGCTCGTCGAGGGGCCGGTGCGCTGGCTGGAGGCCTGCCAGTCGCCGGTCTGGGACACCGCCCTGGCGCTGACCGCGCTGCTGGACGCCGGGGTGCCGGC
>DATINN010000383.1:0-1752 GCA_035474175.1 Mycobacteriales bacterium
CTGGCCCGGGGCCGGGTCTGCGTGGCCGGCGGCGAGGGCGACGCCCGCGGCTGCCTGGAGGACGCGCTGCACGGGTTCGCCCGGGCCCAGCTGCCCTCGGAGCTGGCCCAGACCCGGCTGGAGCTGGCCCGGGCCCTGGCCGCGGAGCTGCCCGAGGTCGCGATCACCGAGGCCCGGGCGGCGCTGACCGACTTCGAGCGGCTGCGGGCGGGCCGGCAGGCCGACGCGGCCGCCGCCCTGCTGCGCGAGCTCGGCGTACCGGTCCGGACGGGTGCCAAGGGCATCGGCGGGCTGACCAAGCGGGAGACCGAGGTGCTGCGGCTGCTCGGCGCCGGGCTGTCCAACCCGGAGATCGCGGCCCGGCTGTTCATCACCCGCAAGACCGTGGAGACCCACGTCGGCAACGTGCTGGCCAAGCTGGGGCTGCGCAACCGGGCCGAGGCGGCCGCGCTGGCGGCCCGGGAGGAGATCCGCCGCTGACTCGGGGAGTTCCCCGATACTCCGGCGCGGCCCGGACCGGACCATTCCAGCCATGACCGACGACGTGATCGTCGTGGGCGCCCGCTGCGCCGGCGCCCCGACCGCGATGCTGCTGGCCCGCCAGGGCCACCGGGTGCTGCTGGTGGACCGGGCCCGGTTCCCCAGCGACACCGTCTCCACCCACCTCCTGCACCAGCCCGGCGTCGCCGCGCTGGCCCGCTGGGGGCTGCTGGACCGGCTGGTCGCGACCGGCTGCCCGCCCATCGACACCTACCGCTTCGACTTCGGGCCGGTGGTGCTGGAGGGCGCGCCCGGGGTGGCGTACGGGCCGCGCCGGACCGTGCTGGACGCGCTGCTGGTGGACGCCGCGGCCGAGGCCGGGGCCGAGGTGCGGCAGGGCTTCTCGGTCGAGGAGATCGTGGTCGAGGACGGCCGGGTGACCGGGATCCGCGGCGGCGGCGGCCGGACCGAGCGGGCCCCGGTCGTGGTCGGCGCCGACGGGCGGCACTCGCTCGTGGCCCGGGCCGTGCGGCCGGAGGAATACCACACCAAGCCGCCGCTGCTGGCCGGCTACTACGCCTACTGGAGCGGGCTGCCGATGGACGGGCGGTTCGAGACCTACATCCGGGAGGACCGCGGGTTCAGCGCCTGGCCCACCCACGACGGCCGCACGATCGTCGTCGGCGGCTGGCCGTACGCGGAGTTCGAGGCCAACAAGGCCGACGTGGCCGGCAACTTCCTGGCCATGCTGGAGCAGGCGCCGCCGTTCGCGGCCCGGGTCCGGGCCGGCACCCGGCAGACCCGGTTCGCCGGCGCGGCCGTGCCCAACTACTTCCGCACCCCGTACGGGCCGGGCTGGGCGCTGGTCGGCGACGCCGGCTACAACCGCGACTTCATCACCGCCCAGGGCATGCAGGACGCCTTCCTGGACGCGGAGCTGGTCGCCGGCGCGCTGCACGACGTGCTCCGCGGGACCAGGGAGTTCGGCCCGGCCATGGCCGCGTACCGGTCGGCCCGGGACAGCCGGGTGCTGGCCATGTACGAGTTCACCACCGAGCTGGCCACGCTGCAGCCGCCGTCGCCGGAGCTGGCCGGCCTGCTCGGGGCCATGCCGGGTGACCGGGCCGCGATGGATGGCTTCACCCGGGTCGCGGCCGGGGTCACCTCGCCGGCCGAGTTCTTCGCCCCGCCCAACGTGGAGCGGATCCTGGGCGGCGGCCGGAAAACGGGGTGACCCGACCGGCACACTGGCGGTCGTGGGTTACGTGGATG
>DATINN010000384.1:0-1977 GCA_035474175.1 Mycobacteriales bacterium
TCCGGCGTCCGGGCCGGCACCCGGATCCCGCAGGAGTCGTCCACGGCCGCGCCGGGGCCGCCGCGGTCGCAGACGACCAGCGGCAGCCCGTAGCCCATCGCCTCGAAGGCGACGTTGCCGCCGGGCTCGCGGTAGCTGGGGAACACGAACACGTCGGCCCGCCGGTAGAAGTCGGCGACCTCCGCCCGCGGCAGCCGGCCGTGGAAGCGGACCCGGCCACCCAGGCCGAGCGTCGCGACCAGCTCCTCGCAGGCGGCCCGCTCGACGCCGTCGCCGACGATGTCCAGCGACACCGGCAGTCCGGACAGGTGGTCCATGGCCCGGATGGCCTCGCGGGCACCCTTGGTCCGCACCAGCCGGCCCACGTGCAGCAGCCGCACCTCCTCGGACGGCTCCCGCTGCACCGGCGGCGGCAGCGCCTCCAGCGCGGTCTCGCTCAGCGTCTCGAACCGCCGGATCCGCAGCCCGGCCAGGCTCTCGGCCACGTACGGCGCGATGCCGAGCACGCAGGCCGCGTCCTCGTACGTCCGGCGCAGCGGCGGGAACCGCCGCAGCAGCGCGGAATCCAGCGACCGCAGCCGCACGTACCAGGGCGTGGTGCCCTCGTCGGCGACGAACCCGGGCGGCGAGTCGAGACCGCCGCCGACCGGACCGAGCACGTACGGGATGCCGAGGCCGGCCAGCGGGGACGGGTAGCGCATCGCCACCGGCACCGGCTGGTGGGCCAGCTCGAACCGCTCGCCCCGGGCCAGCGCGGCCCTGATCCAGCGACGGGCCCGAATGTAGAAGGGGATGTAGCCCGGCTTGAGCATGCTGTTGAGGCGCTCGGCCCGGCCCAGCCCGGGCGGCTCGGCCCACTCGACCACCCGCACCCCGGGCAGCTGCCGGGACGCCGGCACCCGCCCGCGCTTGTGATAGGTCAGCAGCGTCACGTCGTGCCGCTCGGCGAGGTGCCGCACCCACTGGTACGCCACCCAGGCCTCGCCGACGTCGTCCCCGTCACAGGTCGGCGCCACGACAAGCAGTCCCCCCACCCGGCAACAGTATCGACACCGACCGGCCCCGGTGGGCGAGTCGGGAAAGCCGCCGGAATTGCCCCTCGGGTCAACTAGCATCCCCGGCGTGCGCCCGGACCTGAGCGTCGTGATCGTCGCCTACAACAGCGCGCACGTGATCGGCGACCTGCTCGACTCCCTGCCGGCCGCGCTGGCCGGGCTGAGCGCCGACGTGGTCGTGGTCGACAACTCCTCCGCCGACGGCACGGCCGAGCTGGTCGAGGCCCGCGGCAGTGTCCACGGTGCCGCCCGGGTGGTCCGCTCGGCCAACGTCGGATTCGCCGGCGGCATCAACCGCGGCGTGCACGAGGCCGCGCCGGCCGACGCCGTGCTCGTGCTCAACCCGGACGTGCGGCTGGGGGCCGGGGCGGTGCCGCCGCTGCTGGCGGCGCTGCGGCTGCCCTCCACCGGGGTGGTCGCACCGCGCATCCTGTCCGAGGACGGCACGCTGTTCCCGTCGCTGCGCCGCGAACCGTCCCTGGCCCGGGCGATGGGGCTGAACCGGACCGGCTCCCCGCTGTTCTCCGAGTACGTCGCCGGCGGCGACGACTACTCGCGCCCGGCCGTCGCGGACTGGGCCCTGGGCGCGGTGCTGCTGTTCTCCCGTGCGTGCTTCGACGCCCTCGGCGGCTGGGACGAGTCCTACTTCCTCTATTCCGAGGAGACGGACTTCTGCCTGCGGGCGCGGGACTCCGGCTTCCTCACCCGCTACACGCCCGACTCGGTCGCGGTGCACCTCGGCGCCGGCTCCGGGCAGACGTCCACGACCCACGCCATGCAGATCCTCAACCGGGTCCGGCTCTACCGTCGCCGCCACGGAGTGGTCCAGTCAGCGGCGTACTACGCGCTCACCGTGGTCTCGGAGGTGAGCTGGGTGGCTCGTGGGGCACAGAAGTCCCACACCTCGCTCGAGGCCTTGCTA
>DATINN010000385.1:0-8378 GCA_035474175.1 Mycobacteriales bacterium
TGATCGAGCGCCTGGGCCGGCAGCGCCCCCGGCGTGACCGCGTCGGCCGACTCGATCAGCGCGATCCCGCTGGCGGCCTGCACGATGCTGTCGAACCCGCGCCGGCCCGCCCACGGCCCGGCCGCTCCCCACGCCGACAGCGACGCCACCACCAGCGAGGGGTTGGCGGCCAGGATCGGGTCGAGGTCGAGCGCCCCCGGCCGGTAGCCGTGCACGAGCACGTCGGCCTCGGCCGCGAGCGCGGCGAAGCGCTCGCTGCGGACGTCGAGCACGGTCGTCCGCTTCCCCGCGCCGGTGTCGAGGTGCTGCCACTCGATCTCCGGCAGCCCCGGCGGGTCCACCCGCAACACGTCGGCGCCCCAGAGCGCGAGCGTCCGGGTGGCCACCGGTCCCGCGATCACCCGGGTCAGGTCCAGCACCCGGGGCGCGCTCGGCAACGCCCGCGGACCGGCGTCCGCCCGGCGCAGCACCGACAGCAACGGCAGCGACCCGACCTGGCTCCCCTGCGGATGCGCCGCCCACTCCGCCGCGGTCCGCACCGCCGCCGCGATCCCGCCGGCCCCGACGATCAGCTCCTCGGCCTCCACCGCCGACAACGAAGCCAGCCGCCGCCGCAGCGCATCCGCCGAAGCCTCGATCCCCAACGCCCCCACCAGCCGCTCCCGATGATGCGGATAGTTGGCATGCGTACGAAGGAACCCTTCACCGGTTTCCCAGAACCCCGACAACGCCGCCCACGCCGCCGGCCGCTGTCCATCCATGAGGAAGTGCCGCTCACTCCGATATGCGGTGGCAACCCGGTCGCCCGAGATCACCTCACTCCCACCCACAGCGAGCGAAGCGAAGCGAACAGCTCCCCCAGCAAGCACCCCCACCGGCAGCACAGCCACCAACGGCACCGGCTCCACCCCGAACGAGACCTCCACCCAGCCTCCCCTCAGACCCACCGTAGGCCCGCCCCCCGAAGGCCCACCGAACGCCGGGCGCCATCGCGGCCGGGCCGGCGGCGCGGGGAGGACGTCCCGGGCTCCGGGCGCGAGCGCCGCAGCGAGCGAAGCGAAGCGACCCACCACCAAACGGGAGCCGCCGGAACGCGGGTCCGCGGGGCTCGGCCCCGCGGCAGACAAAGAGTGAGGACCCCAATCCGCGCCCTCCGCGGATAGGGGTCCCCCCGATACGTGTGGGCGAGGGGGGAGTTGAACCCCCACGTCCTTACGGACACACGGACCTGAACCGTGCGCGTCTGCCATTCCGCCACTCGCCCAGCGGCCGGGCGAGGATAGCACGCAGTCGGGTGGCCCCCTGGGGCCCTTTGCCCCGGCGGGATTTGGGGTAGGGCCGTCGCAGATACCATCGTCGGACGGTCGTGGCGAGGAGGAGGGTCCGGTGGGTGTGCTGCAACGCTTCGAGCGGCGTCTCGAGGGTGCGGTCGGCACTGCCTTCGCGCGCCTCTTCAAGGGTCAGGTGGAGCCGGTCGAGGTGGCCAAGGCTCTCCAGCGGGAAGCTGAGGCGCGACGCGCGATTGTCGGGCAGGATCGCGTCCTGGTTCCGAACAGGTATGTGGTGGAGCTCGGGCCGACCGATCACGACCGGTTGGCGCCGTGGGAGACCCAACTGACCAACACCCTGTCCGAGATGGTGCAGGAGCACGTGGACGACGAGGGCTGGTCGACGTTCGGGGACATCGAGGTGTCGCTGTCGCGCAACGAGGAGCTGGGGACCGGCATGTTCAACGTGACCAGCAGCGTGGATCCCAACGCGGGTCCGCGCCGCCGCCCGTACAACTCGCTGTCGATGCCGGCGGTGCCGGCGTCCGGCGGCCCGGCCGGGGCGGGAGGGGCCGGCGGGATGGTGCCGGGCTTCGCCGCCTCCAGCGGCGGGGGTTACGGCGGTGGCTACGGCGGCGACCAGGGTTACGACCGCGGTTACGGCCAGCCCGACCAGGGCTACGGGCAGCCCGACCAGGGCTATGACCAGGGTTACGGGCAGGACCAGGGCTACGGGCAGGACCAGGGCTACGGGCAGCAGCCGGGTTACGGCCAGCAGCCCGGCTACGGCGACCCGTACGAGCGCGGCGACCAATACCAGCAGGGCGCCAACGGCTACCAGCAGGCCAACGGCTACGCGCCGCCGGCGACGGTGCCGCCGGCGTACCAGCAGCAGCAGCGCCTGCGGCACCTGCTGACGGTGGACGGCAGCCAGCAGTGGCTGGAGCTGCAGATGGGCAGCAACGTGGTCGGCCGCGGCCAGGACGCCGACCTGCGGCTGCCGGACACCGGCGTGTCCCGGCGGCACATCGACATCCGCTTCGACGGCGGGGGTGCCGTCCTGCACGACCTCGGCTCGACCAACGGCACCACGGTGAATGGTCACCGCGCGCAGAGCTGGCAGCTGCAGCACGGTGACGTGGTCCGGCTCGGGCACACGGTGCTGGTCTACCGGCAGGAGCCGGCGTGACCGCCGCCGTCCACGCGCCATGAACGCGCCGATCGTCGTACAGATCCTGCGGTTCGGGTTCCTGGCGCTTCTGTGGATCTTCATCTTCGCTACGCTGCGCGTCGTCCGGGCGGACCTGGCGGGGGCCGGTGCGGCCCGGTCGACCATGCCCACCCGACCGGCCGCGACGCCGCGGCCCAAGCCGAAGCGAAGGGGGAAGGCCCTCACCCACCTGCTCGTCACCGAGGGTGGCCTCGCGGGCACCCGCATCACGCTGGGCGAGCAACCCATCATGATCGGCCGGGCCAACGACTCGACCCTGGTGCTCACCGACGACTACGCGAGCACCCGGCACGCGAGGCTCGTCAGCCGGGACGGCGACTGGTACGTCGAGGATCTCGGCTCCACCAACGGCACCTACCTCGACCGTACGAAGGTCTCCAGCCCGTTGCTGATCCCGCCCGGAGTCCCCATCCGGATCGGCAAGACGGTTCTCGAGTTGAGGTCATGAACGTTCCCCCCGGACCAGGTTCCCCCCGGTGACCGTGGCCCTGCGGTACGCGGTCCGCTCGGACCGCGGACTGATGCGCACCAACAACGAGGACTCGGTGTACGCCGGGCCTCGGCTGCTCGCCCTGGCCGACGGCATGGGCGGGCACGCGGCCGGCGAGGTCGCGAGCAACGTCGTCATCTCCACGCTGGCCCACCTGGACGAGGACCGGCCGGTCGACGACCTCATCTCGACCCTGCGCGACGCCACCGCGGCCGCCAACAACAACCTGCGGGCGATGGTCGAGCAGGACTCCAACCTCGACGGCATGGGCACCACCCTGACCGCGCTGCTGTTCGCCGGTTCCCGGGTCGGGCTCGTGCACGTCGGCGACTCCCGGGCCTACCTGGTCCGCGGCGGGCAGCTGACCCAGATCACCCACGACGACACGTTCGTGCAGGCGCTGATCGACGAGGGCCGGCTGACCGAGGAGGAGGCCAGCTCGCACCCGCAGCGGTCGCTGATCCTGCACGCGCTCAACGGCGCCGAGGTCGAGCCCGACCTGTCCATCCGGGAGGCCCGGATCGGCGACCGCTACCTGGTCTGCTCCGACGGGCTGTCCGACGTGGTGTCGCCGGAGACGCTGCTGGAGGCGCTGCAGCTGCCCGACCCGCACGAGTCGGCCGACCGGCTGGTCGAGCTGGCCCTGCGCGCCGGCGGCCCGGACAACGTGACCTGCATCGTCGCCGACGTGATCGACGTGCCGTACGGGGACGACGCCCCGGTGATGGACGGCGCGGTCGGCGGCAACCGCGGCCAGCGCGAGTCCAACCACACCAGCCCGGCCTCCCGCGCGGCCACGCTCAACCCGCGCCCGGAGCCGCAGGACACCGTCCCCGACCCGCCGGCCCGGTCGCGGCGGCGCCGGCTGCGGCCCGCGTTCGGCGTGGCCCTGCTGCTCATCGTGATCGCCGGCGGCGGCTACGGGCTGTGGCGCTGGACCCAGGCCCAATACTTCGTCGGCGCCGAGGGCGAGCAGGTCGCGGTCTACCGCGGCATCAACTCCTCGGTCGGCCCGCTGCACCTCTACTCGGTCGTCGAGACCAACCCGATGCGGCTGGACGATCTGGTCCAGGTCGCCCGCCGGCAGGTGCAGGACGGCATCTCTGCCGACAACCGGGGCGAGGCCGACGCGATCGTGACCCGGCTGAGCATGCAGCAGAAGCCGCTGTGCGCGCCGCCGACGCCCACGCCGACCCCCACCCCCGCGCCCACCAAGCCCGGCACCAAGCCGTCCCCGTCCCCCGTGGTCACCACCCCCGCCACCCCGACCGCACCGGCGAACCCGTCCGCGACCGAGGGCCCCGGCGACGAAGGATGCCGATAGCGGTGACCGCTCCCCCCGCCACCACGGCCGGTCGAGCACCCGACTCGGCCGACGGCACGAGGCCGGTGCCGCGCCGGCGGGGCACCGAGCTGGCCATGCTGGCGTTCGCGGTGATCCTGGTGATCATCGCCGACGCGGTGGTGGACGCGACGTTCAACGACACCGTCAGCACCGCGGTCTGGACGTACGGGGCCGGCTTCGCGCTGATCTACACGGTCGCGCACCTGGCCGTGCGCTGGCTCGCGCCGTACGCGGACCCGGTCATCCTGCCGGCCACGGCCCTGCTCAACGGCCTGGGCCTGGTGCTGATCCGGCGGCTGGACCTGGCCGAGGCGGCCGACGCGCAGCAGGACGGGCGGCCGATCCCGTCCGGGGACGCCGGCGTGCAGGTGGTGTGGACCTGCATCGGGCTGGCCCTGTTCGTGGCCGTGCTGCTGATCGTGCGCGACCACCGGGCGCTGGCCCGCTACGCCTACACGCTGGCCGCGGCCGGGCTGGCCTTCCTGGCCCTGCCGGCGGTCCTGCCGGGCCGGTTCTCCGAGGTCAACGGGGCGAAGATCTGGATCCGGGTGGCCGGGTTCTCGATCCAGCCGGGTGAGTTCGCGAAGCTGGCGCTGATGGTGTTCTTCGCCGCGTTCCTGGTGCAGAAACGCGACGTGCTGTCGCTGGCCAGCCGGCGGGTGATCGGCATCGACCTGCCGCGCGGCCGCGACCTGGGGCCGGTGCTGGTGGCCTGGGGCGCGTCGCTGCTGGTGCTGATCGGGGAGAAGGACCTCGGCACCTCGCTGCTGTTCTTCGGCATCTTCATCGTGCTCGTCTACATCGCCACCGAGCGGACGTCCTGGCTGATCATCGGCATCGGGCTGTTCCTGGTCGGGGCCTACCTGGCCTGGACGGTGTTCGCGCACGTGCAGGAGCGGGTCGAGGTGTGGCTGCGGCCCTTCGACTTCCGCGACGACCAGGGCTACCAGATCGTGCAGTCGCTGTTCGGCCTGGGCACCGGGGGCCTGTTCGGCACCGGGCTGGGCGGCGGGCGGCCGGAGACCGTGCCGTTCGCGAAGACCGACTTCATCGTCGCCACCGTCGGCGAGGAGCTGGGCCTGGTCGGCCTGGTCGCGCTGCTGGTGATCTACGCGCTGATCGTCAGCCGCGGCTTCCGGACGGCGCTGACCGTGCGCGACTCGTTCGGCAAGCTGCTGGCCTCGGGCCTGGCCTTCACGCTGGCGTTCCAGGTCTTCATCGTGGTCGGCGGGGTGACCAAGCTGATCCCGCTGACCGGCCTGACCACCCCGTTCCTGTCGTACGGGGGATCCTCGCTGGTGGCGAACTTCGCCCTGGTCGCGCTGCTGCTGCGGATCTCCGACGCGGCCCGGCGCCCCCCGGCCGGACCCACGCCCAAACCGCCCCCGCTCGCCGAGGCGATGACGGAGGTGGTCCCCCGATGAACCGGCCGGTCCGCCGGGTGGCGCTGGCCATGCTGGTCCTGTTCGGGCTGCTCATCGCCAACGCCAACTACGTGCAGGTCTTCGAGGGCGACAAGCTGCGCTCGGACCCGGGCAACACCCGGGTGCTGCTGGACGAGTACGAGCGGCAGCGCGGCACGCTGGTGGTCGAGGGCTCGCCCATCGCGGAGTCGGTGAAGACCGACGACAAGCTGAAATACCTGCGGCGCTATCCCGGCAAGGCGGCGTACGCGCCGGTCACCGGGTTCTACTCGCTCATCTACGGCGCCACCGGGATGGAGCAGGCCGACAACAGCTTCCTGTCCGGCAGCGACAACCGGCTGTTCACCAGCCGGCTCTCGGCGCTGCTGACCGGGCGGGACCCGGTCGGCGGCAACGTCGTGCTCACCCTCAACCGCAAGGCCCAGGCGGCCGCGGTCGCCGGGCTGGGCAACCGGAGCGGGGCGGTGGTGGCGCTCGACCCGGCCACCGGCGCGATCCTGGCCATGGCCAGCAGCCCCTCGTACGACCCCAACCCGGTCTCGTCGCACGATCCCAGCTCCATCCGGGCGGCGTACGGCAAGCTGGCCGCGGACGAGAATGACCCGCTGATCAACCGGGCCATCAACGAGCGCTACCCGCCCGGGTCGGCGTTCAAGGTGGTGGTCGCGGCGGCGGCGCTGGCCAACGGGCGCACCCCGGACACGCTGCTGGACTGCCCGACGCTCTACACGCCGCCGGGGACCAGCCGCGGGCTGAAGAACTTCGGCGGCGAGTCCTGCGGCGCGGCCAAGGTCAGCATGCAGGCGGCGCTGACCAATTCGTTCAACACCGCGTTCGCGAAGCTGGGCGTCGACCTGGGCGAGCAGGCGATCCGGCAGGCCGCGGCCGACTTCGGCATCGGCACCGGGCAGCCGCTGGAGACGCCGCTGCGGGTCTCGCCCAGCTCCCTGGGTGACATCCCGGACGCGCCCGCGCTGGCCCAGTCCTCGATCGGGCAGCGGGACGTCGCGCTGACCCCGCTGCAGGCGGCGGAGATCGCGGCCGCGGTGTCCAACGACGGCGTGCTGATGACGCCGTACCTGGTCTCGGAGCTGCAGGCACCCGACCTGAGCGTGCTGGACCGGACCAAGCCCGAGCAGCTGTCGACGGCGGTCTCGCCGCAGATCGCGGCACAGCTCACCCAGATGATGCGCAGCGTCGTGGAGAACGGCACCGGTCGCTCCGCCCGCATCCCGGGCGTCGAGGTCGCCGGCAAGACCGGCACGGCGGAGAACGCGCCGGACAAGCCGCCGCACGCCTGGTTCATCGGCTTCGCCAAGAACGCGGGCAAGCAGGTCGCGGTCTCGGTGATCATCGAGAACGGCGGCAACTCCGGCGACGAGATCACCGGCGGCAAGGCCGCCGCCCCGATCGCCAAGAGCGTCATGCAGGCGGTCCTCGGCGCGGGGGGCGGGTGAGGTGGACTCCCTCGCCCAGGACACGCTGCTCGGCGACCGCTACCGGCTGGCCCGGCGGATCGCCATCGGCGGCATGGGCGAGGTCTGGCGGGCCGAGGACACCGTGCTGCACCGGACGGTCGCGGTGAAGGTGCTCAAGAGCGAGCTGACCCAGGACCAGACCTTCCTGGAACGGTTCCGCACCGAGGCCCGGACGACGGCGTCGCTGCAGCACAACGGCATCGCCAACGTCTTCGACTACGGCGAGGTGGGCGGCACCGGCGACATCCCGGTGGCGTACCTGGTGATGGAGTTCGTCGACGGGGAGCCGCTGTCGGCGCAGCTGGCCCGGGACGGGCGGCTGCCGGCGGTCCGGGTGCTGGAGATCGTCCGGCAGGCGGCGCTGGCGCTGTCCGAGGCCCACCGGGCCGGGATGGTGCACCGCGACGTGAAGCCCGGCAACCTGCTGGTACGGCGTACGGACGGTGCGGTCAAGATCACCGACTTCGGGATCGCCCGGGCGGCGGACGCGGTGCCGCTGACGCAGAACGGGATGGTGGTCGGGACCGCGCAATACTTCTCGCCCGAGCAGGCCGAGGGGCGCGTGGTCGGCCAGCCCTCGGATGTGTACTCGTTGGGCGTCGTGGCGTACGAGTGCCTGGCCGGGCGGTTGCCGTTCGTGGCCGACTCGCCGGTCACGGTGGCGATGATGCAGATCCGGGACGCGCCGCCGCCGCTGCCGCCGGACGTCCCCGGGCCGGTGCAGGCGCTGGTGATGCGGACGCTGGCCAAGGACCCGCGGCAGCGGTTCGCCAACGGCGGGGAGCTGGCGGAGGCGGTCCGGGCGGTGCAGGAGGGGCGGGCGCTGCCGCCGTTCCCCGCGTTCGCGCCGCCGCCCTTCCCGAACCAGTTCACGCCGCAGGCCGGGGTGGCCGGGCTCGGCGGCCCGAACCACCCGGGGACGGGACACCCCCTCCCTTCCGCCCACGTCCCCCACCCGACCCCCGCCGCGCTCCCCTCGAACCAGGCCCCCACCGGGCTGCCGTCGGGGCCGGCGCCTGCCGGGCCGGGGGGCGGCGGGCCTGGGAGCGGCGGGCCTGGGAGCGGCGGGCCTGGGAGCGGCGGGCCGGGGGGCGGCGGGCCGGGGGCGCATGCCGCGGGGAACGGGAGTCAGGCGACCGGGT
>DATINN010000386.1:0-5054 GCA_035474175.1 Mycobacteriales bacterium
CGCCAAGCTCCTTGGCGATGATTTCCTTGACCTTTTCTTCGAGATCCGCCATGGACGTGGTCCCCTGTAAGTGAATTGTGCGCGCCGCAGCGCGAAACGTGCTGCTCAAATCTACATCACTAGCCCGCCGTCCACCACGAAGACCTGGCCCGTGATGTACGACGCATGCTCCGACGCCAGAAACGTGCACACCCCCGCGATGTCCCCCGGAGTTCCCAACCGGCCGAGCGGGATCTGCGCACCGAGCTCCGTGCGCGCGGCCGGGGTCATCGCCGCGGTCATGTCCGTCTCGATGAATCCCGGGGCGACGGCGTTCGCGAGGATGTTTCGCGAGGCCAGCTCCTTCGCCACCGACTTCGTGAGGCCGATGAGCCCCGCCTTGCTCGCCGCGTAGTTCGCTTGCCCCTTGTTCCCCGTGATGCCCACCACGCTCGTGATGTTGATGACGCGTCCCCAGCGGCGCTTCATCATTCCGCGCGATGCGGCGCGAATGGTCGCGAACGCCCCGCGCAGATTCGCGTCGAGCACCGCATCCCAGTCGTCGTCCTTGAGCCGAATCAGGAGATTGTCGCGCGTGATTCCGGCGTTGTTGACGAGGATGTCCACCGACCCCATGTCGCGCTCCACGCTCTCCACCAGCGCGGCGGCGCTCTCGGTGCTCGCGATGTCGCACGCGAATCCGCGCGCCTCGCCGCCGATCGCCGCGGCGACCTCTGCCGCGTTGTCGGCGTTGCGTCCCGATACCGCAACGCGCGCGCCCGCGGCCGCTAGGGCGTTGGCGATCTCCCGTCCGATGCCGCGCGTGCTGCCGGTGACGAGCGCGACGCGCCCGGCGAGATCGATCTTCATCACGCGACGGCCGCGAGCAGCTGCTCGACCTCCGCTGGAGTGCCGCAGGTCATGGTTCGTGCTCCGGGTACGATGCGTTTGACCAGCGTGGAGAGTACGGCACCGGGGCCCATCTCGACATACAGCGCTCCCGGCAAGTCCTCGGCCGAATGCCGGACGAGCGAGGTCGCCGGGCCGGAGTGGCTCGACCCGGACCTGTTCCGGTTCGGCGCGTCCAGCCTGCTCAACGACCTCATCCTGCAGCGGCAGAAGCAGCGCACCGGCGCCTACTCCGGCCCCGACTACGTCACCCTGGACTGACGGCGACGGCCCGGCACTCCGGTGCCACCCGGCGGGGGCGGCGGGGCCGGCGCACCACGCTCGCGACCACGACGAGCGCGGGCAGCAGCGCGGCCCAGCCCGCGTACCGGAGGACGACGACGATCGCGACGGCCGCGGCCACGGCGGCGACCCGGGCCGCACCGGACAGGACCCGGTACGCCGAGGCCATGCAGCCCAGGTAGACGATCAGGAAGCACGCCGACGGAACGCCCAGGCCGGCAGCGACCGACACCGCGCCGGAGCCGAGCAGCACCGACCCGACCGCGCCGGAGCCGACGATCGCGGCCAGGAACCAGCGCGGGAAGTCCGGCCCGGGCCGGGCGGTGAGCGTGCGGGCCAGGGTCGCCCCGCCGGTCAGGTACGCGTTCACCGTGACGATCGTCAGCAGCACGGCCGTCGCGGCCGCGACCGCGTCCCCGGAGCCACCGCTCGCCCGGCTGAGCAGCTCCGCCATCGGCACGGCCGTGCCGGCGCCGGTGCCGAGCGCGGCCACCGTCACCGCGGCCAGCGCCAGGTAGATCACGATCGTGATCGCGAACGCGGCGCCGATCACCCGCGGCAGCTGCCGACCCGGGTCGGCGAACCGGTCCGTCAGCGGCGCGATCGCCTCCCAGCCCACGAACGACAGCATCAGCACGGTCGCGGCCGACCCGATCGCCGACCAGCCGTGGGGGGCGAACGGGGTCCAGTTCGCGGCCCGTGACGACGGCGCGGCGCCGACCACCGCGACGACGATCACCAGCACCAGGACGCCCATCAGGACGAGCTGCACGGTGGTCGACGCCCGGATGCCGCGCAGGGTGACGGCCAGCACGACGGCCAGGATCGCCCCGCCGGCCACCGCGGTCAGCCCGCGGCCCGCGCCGAGCAGCGACGCCAGGTAGCCGGCGCCCAGGTAGCAGATCATCGGGGCCCCGGCGATGATCCCGGCCAGGAAGCACCAGCCGACCGCGCGGCCGGCCCACGCCCCCAGCCCGAGCCGGGCGTACTCGGCCACGCCGGCGCCCGACGGGTGCGCCACGCCGAACCGGGCGAAGACGACGGCGACCAGACCGGAGAGGACCAGCAGGCCGATCCAGGCCAGGATCGATGCCGGTCCGGCCGCGGCCGCGGCGAGCCCTGGGAGCACGAGCAGGCCGGGGCCGAGCAGCGCGCCGACGTAGAGCGCGATGCCGCGTGTGGTGCTGATCGCCATGACGCAATTCTCGCGAGGATGCGGCCGCACCCGATGGCAAAGTGGGTCGCTCCCGGCCCCTCCTGCGCAACTTGCTGTCGCTGACAATGCGGATTGCCGCATCATGTTGCGATGGGAACGTACGACCGCATAGACCGGGCGATCCTCGACCGTCTCCAGATCGACGGCCGGATCGCGAACATCGACCTGGCCGAGGCGGTGTCCCTGTCCCCGTCGGCCTGCCTGCGCCGGCTGCGCACGCTGGAGCACGACGGCGTGATCGCCGGCTACCGCGCCGAGCTCGACCGCGACCGGCTCGGCCTGCAGCTGACGATCTTCGTCGAGCTCAAGGTCGAGGGGCACTCCGAGGAGACCTCGCGGCAGATCGAGGGGGCCCTGACCGCGATCCCGGCCGTCGTCGCCTGCCATCTGATCTCCGGCGCCGCCGACTTCCTGGTCGAGGTCGCCGCCCCGACCCTGGCCGCGTACGAACGGATCCTGCTCGACCAGATCCTCGTCATCCCGGCCGTCGTCGACGCCCGCAGCACCTTCGCCATCCGCACCGTCAAGACCCGCGGCCCCCTCCCCCTCACGCACCTGAGCTGACCGGACCCCGGTCGGGGCCCGACCCGCCTCAGCCTCGAGCGGCCGCCGCGAAGCCGGAACGCAGCCGGCGGCCGTTGGTCAGGACGGCGACCGCCAGCATGAGCAGGCCGCACGCGCCCTGCTCGAGCCGCATCCAGAGCGGGAAGGTGCCGGGCAGGGCGACGATTGCGGCGATGGCGACGGTGGTGACGACCGAGATGACCCGCAGCCGCCGGAAAGCCGGCCGCGAGCCGTGGCCGGCCCGGACGGCGAAGGCGAGCAGCAGCGCGGCGGTCACCACGACGATGATGCCGCGGGTCCACACGGCCGGGTCCACCTCGGCCGGGTGGTGGCGGAGCGCGATCGTCGCCGCCAGCGCGAGCACGCCGATCGCGAGGTAGCCGCCGAGCAGGCGCCGTACGGTGCGGAACCCGGTCACGTCGAGCGGTCGGGGCCGGGTGGTGGTGGTCGGCACAGGTGGTCCTTTCTCCGGTGTTCGGACGGGAGCAAGCCTGGTCCGGGACCGGGCGCGGCACATCGGCAGCGGAGTGGAACCCCGATCTCCACCCGGGGGCGGAGGGCGACCCTCCACCCGGCGGCCGATGCCGGGCCCGCGCCCGCCGTCGTAGGGTCGGTCTGTGAGCGTGGAGGGTGCGACCGCGCCCGCCGTGGCCCGGCTGCGGCAGACCCGGGGATCGCACGAGACGGTGATCCGCTGGCTGCGCTGGCTGGCCCCGCTCATGCTGACCCTGTACGTGGCCGCCGGCTTCGCCGCCGACCCCGGGCCGGGCCTGACCGGCCGCGGTCTGGTCGTGTCGGTCGCGCTGGCCGCGTTTCCCCTGGCCGTGCTGGGCCGCAACGCCACCACCCCGCGCCCGTCCGGGGCGCACCTGGTTCTCGTCGTCGTGCTGGTGACCAGCTCCCTCGTGCTGATGTGGCTGCAGCCGACCGGGCCGGGCTCGGCCGGCGTCCTGCTGGGCGCGCTCTGCGTGGCCCGGCTGCTGCCCGACCGCGCCGCCGTGCCCACCCTGGTGACCGGGTTCGTGGTGCTGGAGCTCATCGCCGCGCTCACCGACGAGGGCTTCGCCAACGTGGCCTCGCTGGCCGCCCTCGGGGCCCTGTACGGGATGATCTACCTGGCGTTCCGGCTGAGCGAGGCCAACCGGCAGGCCGAGCGGCTGCTGGTGGAGCTGCAGGCGAGCCGGGCCGCGGAGGCCCGGGCGGCCGGGCTGGCCGAGCGCCAGCGGCTGGCCCGGGAGATGCACGACGTTCTCGCGCACTCGCTGTCCGGGCTGATGCTCCAGCTGGAGGGCGCCCGGATGCTGGCCGCCGGGGATCCGGCCGACCCGCGGCTGCCGGCCGCGATCGACCGGGCCCACCGGCTGGGCCGGGACGGCCTGGGCGAGGCCCGCCGCGCGATCGGGATGCTGCGCGACGACGAGCTGCCCGGTCCCGACCGGCTGGCCGGCCTGGCCGCGGGGTTCGCGCAGGACCGGGGCGTGCCCTGCGTGCTGACCGTCTCCGGGCAGCCGCACGACCTCGGTCCGGAGGCCCGGGTCGCGCTCTACCGGGTCGCCCAGGAGGCGCTGACCAACGTGGCCAAGCACGCCGGCCCGGAGCGGGTCGAGATGCACCTCGGGTACGGGCCGGAGGGGGTCCGGCTGCGGGTGGAGGACTTCGGGCCGGCCCGGCCCGCGCCCGCGGGTGCCGGCGGCTACGGGCTGACCGGCATGCGGGAGCGGGCCGAGCTGCTCGGCGGCACCCTGACCGCCGGGTCCACCGGCTCGGGGTTCCGGGTCGAGCTGGACGTGCCGGCGTGACCGCGCCGATTCGGGTGCTGATCGCCGACGACCAGCGGGTCGTCCGGGAAGGGCTGGGCATGGTGCTCGGCCTGCTGCCGGACGTGACCGTGGTCGGCGCCGCCTCGGACGGCCAGGAAGCGGTCGAGCTGGCCGAGCAGCTGCGCCCCGACGTCGTGCTGATGGACCTGCGGATGCCGCACTGCGACGGCGTCGAGGCGACCCGGCGGCTGCGCGGGCGCGTGCCGGGCACCAGGGTCGTCGTGCTCACGACGTACTCCGACGACCGGTCCGTGCTCGACGCGCTGCGGGCCGGGGCCCGCGGC
>DATINN010000387.1:0-3786 GCA_035474175.1 Mycobacteriales bacterium
TGATCCACCCCGGCCGCAGCATCCGCCTGCTCGGCCTGCTCATCGACCGCGACTTCGGCCTCGCGGCCTGGCAGCCGGCCTGGTTGCTGCTCGTCCCGGCGCTGGTCGCGCTGCTGGTCCGGCGCCCGCCGCACTGGCCGGTGCTGGCGGTGCCGCTGCTGGCCGGCTGGGTCACCGCGACCTGGGTCGCGCTGACCATGCAGGGCTTCTGGTGGCCGGGCCGGCAGCTGGTCGTGGTGCTCCCGCTGGCCGTGCTGGTCATCCTGGTGTGGCTCCGGACCGGACCGCAGAAGATCGCGCTCGGCCTGGCCGCGCTGGGCGTCGTCTACTACGGCACCCTGCTGGTGACCGGGTGGTTCGGCCGGACGCGCTGGGTGCTGGCCCCGGACGACCTGCGGCTGCACTGGCCGGCCGCGCTGCTGCTGCCCGACGACCGCGACCTCGGGACCGGCGACGTGCTCCGCTACGCGGCCTGGGTCGTGATCACAGCGCTGCTCGCGCTGCGTACCGCCCGCCGGAGTGGTCGAGCGCCAGCGGCATCCCGAACGTCACGCTGAGCAGGTCGGGCGTGAGCACGTCGGTCAGCAGCCCGGCCGCGACGACCAGCCCGCCCCGCAGCAGCAGCGCGTGCGTCACCCCGGGCGGGATCTCCTCGACGTGGTGGGTGACCAGCACCATGGTCGGCGCGTCGGGGTCGGCGGCCAGCGTGGCCAGCCGCGCCACCAGCTGCTCCCGCCCGGCCAGGTCGAGCCCGGCGGCGGGCTCGTCCAGCAGCAGCAGCTCCGGGTCGGTCATCAGCGCCCGGGCGATCTGCACCCGCTTGCGCTCGCCCTCCGACAGCGTGCCGAACCGGCGGTCGGCCAGCCCGTGCACGCCGAGCTGGTAGAGCAGGTGCCGGGCCCGGCCGGTGTCGAGCAGGTCGTAGTCCTCGCGCCACCGGCCCACCACCGCGTAGCCGGCGCTGACCACGACGTCGAGCACGGTCTCCTCGGCCGGCACCCGGGCCGCGAGCGCCGCGCTGGTCAGCCCGATCCGCGGCTGCAGCTCGAACACGTCGACCTTGCCCAGCCGCTCCCCCAGCACCTCGGCCGTGCCGGTGGTCGGGTGCAGGTGGGCCGCGGCCAGCTGCAGCAGCGTCGTCTTGCCGGCGCCGTTCGGCCCCAGGATCACCCAGCGCTCGTCCAGCTCCACGGTCCAGTCGACCGACCGCAGCAGGTGGGACCGGCCGCGGCGGACGCCGACGCCCGTCATGCGGATCACCAGATCCGGGTTGGCTTCCGCTGCGGTCACCGGACCATCCAACCACCGCGTCCGGGCGTACGCGCACACCGCCGGGGCGCGTCGGGCAGGATGCGGGAGTGACCGGTCCCGCCCGCATCCCCCCGCCCAGCGGTCCGGGCGACCCGCCGTGGCCGGGCCGGCCGGACCCGCTCGGCGCGACCTGGGACGGCGAGGGCACCAACTTCGCGCTCTGGTCCTCCGGCGCCGAGGGCGTCGACCTGTGCCTGTTCGACCCGGACGGGGTCGAGACCCGGATCGCGCTGACCGAGTCGACATACCACGTCTGGCACGGCTACCTGCCGCGGATCGGCCCGGGCCAGCGCTACGGCTACCGCGTGCACGGGCCCTACCGGCCGCGGGACGGCCTCCGCTTCAACCCGGCCAAGCTCCTGCTCGACCCGTACGCGCGGGCCGTCGACGGCGGGTTCACCCCGCACCCGGCCGTGTACGGCTACGCCGGCGACCCGCGATCGGACACAGTGGACGATCGCGACTCGGCGCCGTACGTGCCCCGGTCGGTGGTCGTGCACGACTCGTTCCCGTGGGGCGGCGACACCCGGCCCTCGACGCCGTGGGAGGACACGGTCATCTACGAGCTGCACGTGAAGGGCTTCACCCAGCGGCACCCGGGCGTCCCGGAGGCGCTGCGCGGCACGTACGCGGGGCTGGCCCACCCGGCCGCGCTGGAGCACCTGACCGGGCTGGGCGTGACCGCGGTCGAGCTGCTGCCGACCCAGCAGTTCGTCACCGAGCCGGCCGTGACGAAGCGCGGGCTGACCAACTACTGGGGCTACAACACGATCGGCTACTTCGCCCCGCACGCGGCCTACGCGGCCACCCCGGGCGAGCAGGTCCGCGAGTTCAAGGCGATGGTGCGGGCGCTGCACGCGGCCGGCATCGAGGTGATCCTGGACGTCGTCTACAACCACACCGCCGAGGGCGACGAGGCCGGGCCGACGCTGTGCTTCCGCGGCATCGACAACCCGGGGTATTACCGTCTTCTTGCCGACGACCGCCGCCGCTACCTGGACTACACCGGCTGCGGCAACACCCTCGACGCCCGCCACCCGTACGTGCTGCAGATGCTGATGGACTCGCTGCGCTACTGGGTCACCGAGATGCACGTGGACGGGTTCCGGTTCGACCTGGCCTCGGCCCTGGCCCGGTCGCTGCACGACGTGGACAAGCTGTCGGCGTTCTTCGACGTGATCCACCAGGATCCGGTGGTGTCCCGGGTGAAGCTCATCGCCGAGCCCTGGGACGTGGGCGAGGGCGGCTACCAGGTCGGCGAGTTCCCTCCACTGTGGACGGAGTGGAACGGCAAGTACCGCGACACCGTCCGGTCCTTCTGGGCCGGCGAGCGGATCGGCGTGCGGGACCTCGGCTTCCGCCTCACCGGCTCCTCCGACCTGTACGCCGACGACGGCCGGCGCCCGTTCGCGTCGATCAACTTCGTCACCGCGCACGACGGGTTCCCGCTGAACGACCTGGTCTGCTACGACCACAAGCACAACGAGGGCAACGGCGAGGGCAACCGGGACGGCGAGTCGCACAACCGGTCCTGGAACTGCGGGGTCGAGGGCGAGACCGACGACCCGGCGGTAACCGCGCTGCGGGCCCGGCAGGTGCGCAACATGCTGCTCACCCTGCTGGTCTCGACCGGGGTGCCGATGCTGCTGGCCGGCGACGAGATCGCCCGCACCCAGGGCGGCAACAACAACGCGTTCTGCCAGGACAACGAGGTGTCCTGGGTGGACTGGTCCGGTGTGGACAAACCCGCGGTCGCCGACGTGCTGGCGCTGACCCGGCGGCTGGTGGCGCTGCGGCGGTCCTCGCCGGTGCTGCGGCAGCGGGCGTTCTTCGCCGGGCGGCCGGTGCCGGGCGGCGACGGGCGCAAGGACCTGGCCTGGCTGCGGGCCGACGGCACCGAGATGACCGAGCGGGAGTGGCACTCGCCCGACCTGCGCACGCTCGGGGTCTACCTGGACGGGGACGGGATCCGGCAGCGCGGGCCGCGCGGGGAGCGGCTGACCGACGAGTCCTACCTGCTGGTGCTGCACGCCGGGGCCGAGGACACGACGTTCGCGCTCCCCGGGCTGCCGTGGGCCAGCGGGTGGGAGGTCGTCGTGGACACCGTTTACCCGGACGGGCTGGCACCGTCCGGTGTGGACCGTCCCGCCGCCGGGATGGACCTGCCGCTGGCGGCCCGCTCGGCCGTGCTGCTGCGCGCGGTCCGCTCGCTGGTCGGCGCTCCCGGCACGCCCCCGTCCCCGGCCGGCGTCCCGCCCGGAGTCGTCCGCTGACCCGTCCGGGCCGATCCGTCGCGGCGTCCGCCCACCCGGCCGGCGCCGGCCGGGAGCGATCCACGACGACCAGGCATCGCCGGCTGCGTTCGGCTGCCGCCGCGGCGCTCGGGAGCCCGTCCGCGACCGGCTGCTGCCAGGGCTCCCGGAAGGGGGAAGACTTGACTCTAAAATCGGCGTCGTGACAACGCCGAGACGGCTG
>DATINN010000388.1:0-4409 GCA_035474175.1 Mycobacteriales bacterium
CCGCTTGGCCATCATGAAGCCGTCGATCGGGGCCTCGACCGCGTCCGCCCCGACGTTGGAGTCGACCTCGGGGAACGGGAAGAAGTCGAGGTCGTCGATGTCGGTCTTCGGGAACTGCTGGCCGACGAAGGTGCCCAGCAGATACATCCCGGACTTCTTCTGCAGCAGCGTCTGCGCCGCCTCCTGCCAGGTGCGGCCGAGCGAGTTGGTCTGGCTGACCTCGAGCAGCCGCCGCCAGGCGTCGAACACGGTCGCGACCTTGGGCCCGTCCCAGGCCTCCTGCCCGGCCATCAGGCTGATGTGGAAGTCATAGCCGTTGATCCGCATGTTGAGGTAGTCGAACGTGCCCATCGCCGGCCAGCCGTCCTTGTCGGCGAAGGCGAGCGGGGCCAGGCCGTCCTTCTTCATCTGCGCGCCCAGCGTGACCAGCTCGTCCAGCGTCTTGGGGGGCTCGTAGCCCTTGGCCTGGAAGACGCTCTTCCGGTAGTGCACGGCCCACGGGTAGTTGTAGAGGGGCACGAAGTACTGCTTGCCGTCGTCGCCGGTGGACGCCTTCTTGATCGCGTCGCTGAAGCCGCTGCCGATCTTGTCCCAGACCGGCGAGACGTCGCCGACGAGCCCCTTCTTGGCGAAGAAGCGCATCCGGTAGCCCGCGAACCAGGTGAACACGTCGTCCGGCCGGCCCTGCAGGTAGTTGTTGATCTGCTCCTGGAACGTGTTGTGGTCGACGGTGTTGACCTTCACGTCCCCGCCGCCGGAGCTCTTGTACGCCGCGAACGTCGTCGCGTACGCCTTCTTGGGGACGTCGTCGGAGGCGTTGGAGCCGAAGCTGACCTCGCCGGTCGCGTTGCCGCCACCGCCGCCGCTGCCGCCACCGCTGGAGGACGACGAGCCGCAGGCGGACAGGCCCACCGCCCCCAGGGCCACGACCCCCGCCCCCAGGAAGATCCGCCGGTTGAACACGGGGGCCTCGCTCATGACGTCGTCTCCCTAGTCAGGTTCTTGGTCGTCCCGCCGGTGAGCCAGCCGCCTGTGAGCCAGCACAGCAGCCGACAAGATCGAACGTAGATCACCAGGATCGATCGTCAGTGAAGTGGCGCGCGCCACACGGTGTCAATGGCCGGTTCGTCCGTTGGCCTCCTACGAGGGCCTTTACATCGTTTACCGTTACGCAATCGTTGCCGATCTTGCCCGCGCCCGTACGTGCGGTTGTGTTGAGACCTGTTGACTATCGGCCACGCCCTGAGCACGCTGGCGGCATGACGATCTCCGGCCCGCCGATCCCGTCCGGCGGGCCGTGGTTCGGCGGCGACTACAACCCGGAGCAGTGGCCGGAGGAGGTCTGGGCCCGGGACGTGGCCCTGATGCGAGCCGCCGGCGTGACGCTGGCGACGGTCGGCGTCTTCTCCTGGGCCCGGCTGGAGCCGCGGCCGGGCGAGTTCGACCTCGGCTGGCTGGACCGGGTGCTCGACCTGCTGCACGAGGGCGGGGTGGCGGTCGACCTGGCCACCGCGACCGCCTCACCGCCGCCCTGGCTGGCCCGGCTCGACCCGGCCTCGCTGCCGGTGCGGGCGGACGGGTCCCGGCTGTGGCCGGGCAGCCGGCAGGCGTTCTGCCCGTCCTCGATCACCTACCGGGAGCGGGCGCTGGCCCTGGTCGAGCGGCTCGCCACCCGCTACGCCGGCCACCCGGCGCTGGTGCTCTGGCACGTCGGCAACGAGTTCGGCAACCACGTGTCCGAGTGCTTCTGCGACCGCAGCGCCGAGCGGTTCCGGGAGTGGCTGGCCGAGCGCCACGGCGACCTGGAGGCGGTCAACCGGGCCTGGGGCACGGCGTTCTGGTCCCAGCACTACGCGGAGTGGGCCGAGGTCCTGCCGCCCCGGGCCACCCCCACCTTCCCCAACCCGGGGCAGCGGCTGGACTGGCGCCGGTTCTGCGACGCCGAGCTGCGGGCGCACTACCGGGCCGAGCGGGACCTGCTGCGGCAGCACTCCGACCGGCCGGTGACGACGAACTTCACCGGGTTCCAACAACACCTCGACGTCGGGGCCTGGGCCCCGCACCTGGACGTCGTCTCCCAGGACACCTACCAGGACCCGGCCGACCCGCGCACGCACGTGGACGCGGCGATGATCTGCGACCTCATGCGCGGGGCCGGCGGCGGGCGGCCCTGGCTGCTGATGGAGCAGACCACGTCCCGGGTCAACTGGCGCGACCGCAACGTCGCCAAGCGGCCGGGGCACTACCGGGCCTGGTCGCTGCAGGCGGTCGCCCGCGGCGCCGACGCCGTGCTGCACTTCCAGTGGCGGCAGTCGGCGGCCGGGGCCGAGAAGTGGCACTCGGCGATGGTCGGCCACGACGGCGCCGTCCGGCCCGAGGTCGCCGCCCTCGGGGCCGAGCTGGCCGGCCTGACCGGCGTGGTCGGGCAGCCGGTGCCGGCCCGGACCGCCCTCGCCTTCTCCTGGCCGTCGTGGTGGGCCCAGTCGCAGGCGGCCCAGCCCGCGGCCGAGCTCGACCACTTCACCGAGGCCCGCCGGTGGTACGGCGCCGCCTGGGACGAGGGGCTCGTCCTCGACGTGGTCCCGCCCGTGGCCGACCTCTCCGGCTACGGGCTGGTGCTGCTGCCGACGGTCTACCTGCTCTCCGACGCCGAGGTCGCGGGGCTGACCGCGTACGTGGCCGGCGGCGGCACCCTGGTCGTCGGCTGCTGGTCCGGCCTGGTCGACGACATGGACCACGTCCCCCCGGGGCCGTACCCGGGCCGGCTGCGGGACCTGCTCGGCGTCACCGTCGCCGACCACCTGCCGCTGGCCGCGCCGACGGTGGTCCGGCTGGACGGCGCCGAGCACCCGGTGGCGCTGTGGTCGGAGGCCCTGGAGCCGGACGCCGGCACCGAGGTCCTGGGCACGTACGTGGGCGGCGACCTGGACGGCCGGCCCGCGGTCACCCGGCACGGCACGGTCTTCTACGCCTCCGCCCCGCTGCCGCCGGCCGCCGCCCGGGCGCTGGTGGCCCGCGCCGCCGGGCTGGCCGGGGTCGAGCCGGTGCTGGCCGGGCTGCCCGCCGACGTCGAGGCGGTCCGCCGCGGGCCGGCGCTGTTCCTGCTCAACCACGGCGACGAGCCGGTGGAGGTCGCGGTCGGCACCGCCCGGATCCGGGTAGGGCCGCGGGACGTGACGGTGCTCCCGGAGGACGGTGGCTGATGCTCGCTCGGCAGCGCCAGGCGCGCATCGTGGACGAGGTCCGCCGGCACGGCGGCGTCCGGGTCAGCGACCTGACCACCCTGCTCGACGTCTCGGACATGACCGTCCGCCGCGACCTGGAGGAGCTGGACCGGCGCGGGCTGCTGCTGAAGGTGCACGGCGGCGCGGTCCTGGCCAGCAACAGCGCCGACGAGCCGGGCTTCGAGGCCAAGTCGGGCCGGGAGCGGCGGGAGAAGCAGGCGCTGGCCACCGCGGCGGCCGCGCTGGTCCGCCCCGGTCAGGCGCTGGCGGTCAGCGCCGGCACCACCACCCGGGCGCTGGCCACGGCGCTGGCCGCCGTACCGGACCTGACCGTGGTGACCAACTCGGTCCGGGTGGCCGAGGCGTTCGGCCCGCCCACGTCCTCGGCCCGGCAGACGGTCGTGCTCACCGGCGGCGTCCGGACGCCCTCGGACGCGCTGGTCGGGCCGCTGGCCGACGCCACCATCCGGTCGCTGCACGTGGACGTGCTGTTCCTGGGCGTGCACGGGATGGATCCGACCGCGGGCTTCACCACGCCCAACCTGGCCGAGGCGGAGACCAACCGGGCCTTCCTGGACCACGCCCAGAAGGTGATCGTGGTGGCCGACCACACCAAGTGGCGGACGGTCGGGCTGTGCTCGTTCGGCGCGCTGTCCGTGGCCGACGTGCTGGTGACCGACGACGGAATCGACCAGGAGGCGCGGATGCTGCTCGACGAGGCCGTGGGGGAGCTCGTGCTGGCCCGGGTCGGCTCCGGGTCCGGCTCCGTCGACGGGGACGGGGACCCGAGGTGACCGCCTACCGGACGGAGACCACGCTGGCCGACGGCCGCGTCCTCTACTACTTCGACGCCGAGCCGGGCATGGCCCGCGACGCCAAGGACACCCGCGACCTGCCGGTCACCACGACCGCGTCCGAGATCCGCTGGGACCCGCTGCTGGACCAGTGGGTCGTGATCGCCTCGCACCGGCAGGGCCGCACCTACCACCCGCCGGCCGACGAGTGCCCGCTGGACCCGTCCCGGGACGGCCGGCAGACCGAGATCCCGGCCGAGGACTACGAGGTCGTCGTCTTCGAGAACCGGTTCCCGTCGCTGGCGACCGGGGCCGTGCTGGGACCGGACCCGGACGACCTGTCCGACGACGACCCGCTGTTCACCCGCCGGGCCGGGGTCGGGCGGTGCGA
>DATINN010000389.1:0-2427 GCA_035474175.1 Mycobacteriales bacterium
GACGACCCGGCCGACCGCACGGTCCTGTGCGCCGAGATCCCCTGCGCCGTCGGCGATCCCGTGTGGACGGCCACCGAGGGCGAGCTGGCCGGCCTGGTCCGGGACGGGCTGGCCGCGGTCGGCCTCCCGCCGGTGGACCTGGCCGGCGTGGAGGTCCGCCGCCTCCCGCACGTCTACCCCGTGTACGAGACCGGCTACGCCGACCGGCTCCGCCCGCTGGAGCGGTGGGCCGACGGGCTGGAGCGGGTCACCACGTTCGGCCGGCTCGGTCTCTTCGCGCACGACAACACCCACCACGCGATGGCCGAGGCGATGGACGCGGTGGGCGCGCTGCGGCCGGACGGCACCCGGGACCCGGACCTGTGGGCCGCGGCCCGGGCCCGGTTCGCCGCCCATGTGGTCGAGGACTGACCGTCCACTTCGGACGGCGCTCAGCGGACCGGAGGGCCCGGGTTGAGCTCGCGGTGCACGGCCGGGATGACCTTGCGCAGGTAGGGCCCGAGCCGGACGAAGGACGTCCCGCTGGTCCGGAACGCGTACGTGATCGGGACCTCGGCGTACGCGTAGCCCTTGGCCAGCAGGTCGAGGGTGAGGACCTGGGCGTAGTTGTAGTCGTGCACGATCTCGGCCGTGGCCGCGGCGGCGGCCGAGAACGCGCGGTAGCCGCTCTGCCCGTCGGTGAGGTCCGGCCGGCGGGTCATCCAGCGGACCCAGCGGGTCAGCACCAGGTTGCCGGCCGTGCGGTGCGCGGTCATCCGCCGCGGGCCGCCGGCGAACCGGGAGCCGATCACGTAGTCGGCCCGGCCGGCCAGGACCGGGGCGGCCAGCACGGCCAGCTCCTCCGGGGCGTACTCGCCGTCGGCGTCGAGGTAGACCACGCAGGCCGGGGCGAGCGCGGTCGCCTCGGCCAGGGCCCGGCGGACGGCGGCGCCGAGGCCGAGGTTGCGGGGCTGGGCGACCACGGTCGCGCCGGCCGCGGCCGCCCGGGCCGCGGAGGCGTCGGTGGAGCCGTCGTCGACCACGACCGTCCGGACCGGACGTCCACACGCGACGGCCGGCAGCCGGCGGACGACCTCGCCGACCGTCCCCTCCTCGTTGAAGACCGGGATCACCGCCACCACCGGGGCGTCGGGTGGCGGCGGCGCCGGTCGCGGCCGGGGCGGCAGGGCCCGGGCCAGACGGAGCCGGCCGAAGTAGCCCGGGGCCGGCGTGACCAGCGCCACCGCACCGACGACCAGCGCGTACGCGGTCTTGGTGGCGTGCGCGACCAGGGCCGCGGCCAGCGCCGGCCCGGGTCCGGCACCCAGCCCGACCAGCGCGGCGGTCGCGGCGGCCTCGTAGCCGCCGATGCCGCCCGGGGTGACGGCGACGGTCTGGGCGGCGATCGTCACCGCGGTGACCGCGACCGCCTGCGGGTAGGTCAGGTCGATGCCGGCCGCGGCCGCCGCGGCCCACATGACCGCCGCCTCCAGCAGCCAGGCCACGCTCGCGGCCGCGGCCACGGCGGGACCGGGCAGCCGGACGGCGGCGCCGCGGCGCCGGAGCCGGCCCAGCAGCACGACCGCGGCGATCCCGGCCAGCAGCAGGACCGCGGCCAGCACCCACCCCCAGACGCCGAACGCGCCGGCCACCGCGGGCGCGCCGACCGCGGCCAGGGCCAGCACGGCGAGCAGGTCGGCCGCCCGCAGCGCCACCGCGGAGGCGGTCACCGGCGCGGCCGGCAGGTCGGTGCGGCGCAGCACGCTGGTCACCCGCAGCGCCTCGCCCAGCCGGAACGGCAGCACGTGGTTGCCCAGCAGCGAGACGTGCAGTGCCGCCCAGGACTGCCCGTACGGGAGCGTCGGCAGGACGCGGCACCAGGCCCAGGACCGCAGCGCGAACGCGGCCGCGTAGAGGACGAGCGCACCCAGCAGCGCGCCGGGGCTCCGGCCGACGGCGGCCAGTGCCGTGCCCAGCGCGCCCAGGTCGACGACGTGCACCAGGTACGCCACGGCGACCAGCAGCCCGAGCCCGCCCAGCCAGCGGCGGGCCCGCGCCAGCAGGGCGGGGCGGGACCGCGGCAGGGCGAGCGTCCGGGGCGCCGGGGTGACGAGCATAGTGAGGTGAGGCTAGCCTAACTTCGCTCGGATCCGGACTGGAGGTCGCATGGGAGTCGTCGTCACCGGCGCGGCCGGCTTCCTCGGCCGCGCGCTGGTCGCCTCCCTCGTCGCCGACGGCCACACCGTCACCACCCTCGACCGCCGCCCCCTCTCCCCTGCCGCGCCCGACCTGCCGGCGGGGCTCGACACCTACGCCGCCGCGACCCCGCCCCGCCTTCCCGGCCGGACCGGCCCGGCCGGCCCGGGCGGCCCGGGCGGCCCGGCCGGACCGGTCGACATGAGCGACCCGCGCGGCCCGGGCGGCCCAGGCGGCATGACCGACCTGCGC
>DATINN010000390.1:0-3325 GCA_035474175.1 Mycobacteriales bacterium
ATGGCCGCGGACGTCTGCGTGCCGGGCCCGGACCTGCCCGAGCAGCTGGCCCCGCTGGCGCTGGTCGTCCCGGGCCAGCTCGCGGTGGAGGCGCTGGCCCGCCGGCTCGGGCTCGACCCGGACGCGCCCGGTGGCTTGAAGAAGGTGACCCAGACCGACGAGAGGCCGGCATGACCACTTCCGTACGCGTGGACTCGCCCACCGAGGGCCGCAACCCGGCCACCGGGGAGATCGACCGGCTGCCGACCGCCGAGGTGCTGCGGCTGCTGGTGGCCGAGGACGCCACCGTGCCGCCGGCGGTCGCCGCCGCCGTGCCGGAGCTGACCCGGGCCGTCGACCTCCTCGTCGGCGCGCTGCGGCGCGGTGGCCGGGTGCACGTCGTGGGGGCCGGCACGTCGGGCCGGCTGGCCGCGCTGGACGCGGACGAGCTCGGCCCCACGTACGGGCTGGAGCCGGGCCGCTGGACCGCCTACGTCGCCGCCTACCAGAGCACGGTGGACAGCCCCGCGGCCGGCACGGTCGGCGGCCCCGTGAACGGCACGGTGCACGGCGCCGGGGCCGGCACGGTGGGTGGCCCTGTGAACGGCACAGTGGCCGGCGCGGCAGCCGGCCCCGGCGGCGGCATCGTGGACGGCGAGGACGACACGGTGGCCGGCGCCGCGATCGGCGCGCTGGCCGGACCGGGCGACGTGCTCGTCGGCGTGACCGCCAGCGGTCGCACCCCGTTCGCGATCGCTGCGCTGCGTGTAGCCCGGGACAACGGCGCCGGCACGGTTCTGCTGTCCGGAAACCCTTCGGCCGCAGCGGGGTCCGAAGTGGACGTGCACGTGGCCGTCCGGACCGGACCGGAGGCGATCACCGGCTCCACCCGCCTGAAGGCCGGCACGGCGCAGAAACTGGCGCTCAACGCGCTGTCCACCGCGACGATGGTCCGCTGTGGACGGACGTGGTCGAACCTCATGATCGGCGCGGTCGCGACCAACTCCAAGCTGCGGGGCCGGATCGCGGCGGCGCTGGAGGTGGCCACCGGCGAGGACGCCGGCGCGTGCCGGAAAGCGGTGGACGAGGCCGACGGGGACGGGAGGGTGGCGCTTCTCACGTTGCTGGCTCAGGTGCCCAGTTCTGTAGCGCAGCGTGCACTGGAACGGACGGGCGGTCACGTTCGGGAGGCCCTGGAGGCACTGGGAGACCGGCATGGCTGAGCCGATCGGGTGATCTGTGACCCGGATCCGCGTCACCGTAGGTCAGGTGTCCTTGACTCCACCCGTACAGGCCGTAATCTTCACGCGGCTTACCGGCCGTCTGTCACCCGCTCGGGGTGGCACCGGAAGTCACCGCCTAATCGTGATGCGGAACCATCGAAGTCACGAGCCGGGGACCCACCTCCCTTCCCTGGGGTGAATCGGACCTCCGCCCGAACGCTGGGCGCGGACCGTAGGGCGCCTTCCACGCCCGAACCCGTCAGCTAACCCGGTCGGCGGAACTGGAAGACAAGGAGTGCCGCCTCGGTGGCAGTACCGAGACCCACTTCCCGCCTGTCCCGATCTTTTGCCGTCGCCGGTGCGGTCGCCCTCATCGTGGGGCTCTCCGCGACCAGCGGTCAGGCGGCCCCCGGTGCCACCCCCCCGGCACCGACCACCTCCGCGCAGGCGCTGGCCCAGCTGAAGGCGTTCAACGAGCAGTTCGAGAAGGTCACGGAGCAGTACAACGACGCTCGGATTCTGCTCGTCAAGCGCACGAAGGAAGCGAAGGACGCCAAGGCGACGGCGACGGCCGCCGCCAGGACGGTGTCCCAGTTCCGGGGTCGCATCAAGCAGCTGGTGACGTCCGAGTCCCGCTCGGACCCGTTCGGGACGTTCGGGGCGATGCTGTCCAGCAACTCGCCGGGCGACTTCGCCGCCCAGGCGAGCATCATCGACGTCGTCTCCAGCCGCCGCTCGGCGGTGCTGAGCGCGGCCACCAGGGCGAGCACGGCGGCCGCGAAGGCCTCCAGCGACGCAGCGGCGAAGCAGGCCGCGGCGGCGAAGCTCACCACGGACCTCGCGGCCAAGCGGACCGCGCTGTCCAAGCAGGCCACGCAGAGCAAGGCGATGTTCGACCGGCTGTCCGCGGCGGAGAAGCAGTCCTACCGCGACTCGCAGGCGGCGCCGGCGTCCACTTCGGACCGGGCCTCCCGGACCGAGACCCGGACCGACCCGGTGCCGACCGTCAACGTCCCGGCGAGCGGGGGCGCGGCCACCGCGATCGCGGCGGCCCGGTCCAAGCTCGGCAGCCCGTACGTGTGGGCCGCCGCGGGTCCGTCCGCGTTCGACTGTTCGGGACTCACCATGTATGCGTGGGGCAGGGCGGGCCGGTCGCTGCCGCACTCCTCCGCGATGCAGATGAGCTCGGGCACCCGGGTGTCGCCGTCCGCGCTGCAGCCGGGAGACCTCGTGTTCTACGGGTCCCCGGTGCACCACGTGGCGCTGTACGTCGGCGGCGGTCAGGTCATCCACGCGCCGCAGACGGGCGACGTGGTCCGCTACGCCAGCGTGAACATGATGCCGATCACCGGGGCGGTCCGCCCGTAGTGCTCGGACCGTCCACTTCGGACGGATAGTGCCAGCGAGGGTCCGGCCGCGGTGCGCCGGGCCCTCGCAGCATGTCCGCTGTGCCTGTCCGGCGGGCGGTTTCGACCGCCGCCCGGATCGGGTACGCCGTCTCGCATGACCGAGCCGGAGGACCAGGACCTGCCCGCGATCACCGAGGCCATGAGCGCCGCCGGCGCCGCCCGCACCGCCGAGGAAGCGCTGCGCCAGGCCACTCACGCCAGCTGGTCCGGCGTCAGCACGGCCGCCGACGTCTACGCCGTCTTCGGCGCCGTGGGTTACAGCCTGGAGCTGATCCCCGACCTGCTCGACCAGCTCACCGCCTGGCTGGAGAAGCACGCCCACGAACTCGACGTCTCCGAGGCCGACACCACCGCCGCCGCCCGCATCGCCGACGCCCGCACCGCCGTCACCGCCGCGATGGCCACAATCGCCGAGGGCCGCACCGGCGTCGCCACCGCCCAGGCCGCCCTTGCCCCCGTCTTCGGCCCGGTCCAGCCCCGGACGTAGCGGCGCATGAGACACTTCCTCCTGCGCCCTCGTAGCTCAGGGGATAGAGCACCGCTCTCCTAAAGCGGGTGCCGCAGGTTCGAATCCTGCCGGGGGCACCACGTCTGACCAGTGGGTCGGGTGGGTTGACCCGGCGGTCGCCGAGGAGTCGTCGTCATCGGTGACATCAGAGTGGCCAGCTGGGCGGCGGTTCGCATCCTGCCGGGGCACCGCACGGCTGACTCGGT
>DATINN010000391.1:0-4265 GCA_035474175.1 Mycobacteriales bacterium
GTGCCGGACCGGACGGCCTGGACGCCGGCGGCGACGGTGACCGCACCCAGCCCTACCTCGGCGCCGACCGGGGTCGCCGCCGCGACCGCGACACCGGTGACGGCGGCGAACCCGAACGCGGCGGTCGCGTCCAGCCTCGCCTTGATCCGGCTGCGGCGCACCCGGCGGGCGTGGATGCGCGCCGGGTCGGCTTGACCGATCTCAGCCAGCCGGGCCGTCACCGCCTCCCGCCCGGCCGTCACCAGCTCCCTGGCCACCTCGCCGATCCCGCCGCCCCGCTCGTCCGGGCCGGGCGGCCAGCGGGTCGCGCCCTTCTCCCATGGCACCGTGCCGGGCGTCGCGGTCGGGACCCGGGCGACCGCCGCCGCCCACGTCGCGAGGCGACGGGCGCGGTCGGCGGCCACGGCGGACTAGCCCTGGTCGGCGCGCAGCTGGTCGAGCCGAGCCTGCGCGGCCGGGTCGGCGACGGGCTCCGACGGGCCCGCCTCCACCGCCGGGGTCGGCGGCGCGGACGCGAGCTGCCCGCCGTTCATGCTGGCGCGGATCTGCTCCAGCCGGGCGTTGCCGGCCATGTCCAGGGTCGACTTCTGGACCTCGAGCATCCGGCCCTCGACCGAGTTCTGCGCGAGCTCGGCCTGGCCGAGCGCGTTCGCATACCGCCGCTCGATCTTCTCCCGGACCTCGCCCAGCGACGGGGTGGTGCCCGGCGCGGACAGCTCCGACATCTGCCGCAGCGACGCCGACACGGTCTCCTGCATCTTGGCCTGCTCCAGCTGGGACAGCAGCTGGGTGCGCTCGGCCAGCTTCTGCTGCAGGAGCATCGCGTTCTGCTCGACGGCCTTCTTGGCCTGCTCGGCCGCCTGCAGGGCCTGGTCGTGCAGCCCCTTCAGGTCTTCCATCGAGTTTTCCGCCGACACCAGCTGGGTGGCGAAGACGGTGGCGGTCTGCTCGTATTCCGACGCCTTGGCCTCGTCGCCCTTGGCCCGGGTCTGGTCGGCCAGCGTCAGCGCCTGCCGGGCCGAGGCCTGCAGGCGCTCCACCTCCGACATCTGCCGGGACAGCTTCATCTCCAGCTGGCGCTGGTTGCCGATCACGGCCGCGGCCTGCCGGGACAGGCCCTCGTGCTGCCGCTGGGCCTCCTCGATCGCCTGCTGGATCTGGATCTTCGGGTCGGCCCGCTCGTCAACCTGCGCACCGAACCAGGACATGAAGTACTTGTAGGCCTTCACGAACGGGTTGGCCATGGTCCGGGTTCCTCCGTCCTGCGCGCACCCCTACGGTACGCGGTGGTTGCGTCCATCGTGTCAGGTCGGCTCAGCCGTCGAGCACCCGGCGCGACACAGCATCCGCCTCGGCCAGTCCGGACCGCAGCCCGTCCAGGTCGGACGTCAGATCCGCGAGCCGGTCGGCGGAGACGTCCACGCCGCCGGAGACCGACATCGCGAGCACCTCGGCGGTCCGCGCCACCAGCCCGTCCAGGGCCAGCGCGGTCGCCTGCATCCGGGCCAGCAGCTCGTCGCGGGCCCCGGCCAGCCGCCCGGCCACCTGCAGCTGGTCGGTCACGCTGTCCAGGGAGCGCTGCCGCTCGGCCCGGACCCGGTCGCTGCCGGCGGCGGCGACACCGGCGGCGAGCCGGTCCCGCTCCGCCTCCAGCCGGCCGGGCTGGATCCGGTCGGCCGCGTCCTCGACCGCGGTGACCTGCCCGGCCAGCCGGCGCAGCGTGGTCAGCGCCTCGGCCGCCCCGTCCCGGACCGGCACGAGCTGCTCCCGGACGGTCGGGGACCCGGGCGAGCGGACCAGGTCGGCCAGCGACCGGTCGGCCGCCTGGGCCCGCAGCAGCCACTGCTCGGCGATCGAGCCCCGCCGCGGCGGCCGCAGCTGCGGGCCCGGGTCGGCCGCCGGCTCGTGCTCCCGGGACCGGGACAGCAGCCCGGCCCCGACCTTCACCCCGTACACCGCGGCGGCGACCCCGAGCCCGATCGGCAGCGCCACGGCCCCCAGCGGCACCACGGCCCAGGCCAGCCCGCCCGCGACGCCGGCGATGACGCCGCCCCACGGGTCGAGCAGCTCCTCCCGCAGTCGACCGGCCATAGGACGATTGTGCCCGGCTAGGCCCATCGAGCGCCCGCCGGTTCGCTCCCGGGCGCCAGGTCCGGCGAGCCGTCCCGCGGCGCCCTCCCCCACCGGCGCACGCTAGAAGTTCGACAGCACGGCGGTGAGCACGTTCGTGATGCTCGCCGGGTCGCTGGCGTCGTACGCGGCCGCCCGCGACGACGCCGCGATCTGCTTGAGGATGCCCAGGTCGGCGGCGGTGCCGTAGGCGATCGGGAACACCCGTACGGACGTGTCGGTGTCCTCGCCGCCGACGTCGGTGAGCAGCTTGGCCAGGTTGTTGTCGGCCGGGTATTCGTTCTTGCCGTCGGTGAGCAGCACCACCGCGTTGATCCGGTCCCGGTCGAAGGTCGACTGGACCTCGCCGACCGCGTCCCGGGTGGTCGTGTAGAGCGCGGTCCCGCCGTCGGCCACCAGCGCGTCCACCTTCTGCTTGAACGTCGGCAGCACCGCGCTGACCTTCCCCGTCGGCACCAGCTCGCGGTAGGGCTTGGACTCCCCCGCGTCCGGCGTGGAAAACGTCCACAGTCCCAGCTCGTCGTCCGGCGCCAGCTGCGTGGTCGCCTGGATCGCCGCCCGCTTGGCCAGGTCGAGCTTGCTGCCGCCGCCGCTGGGCACGGCCGCGCCCATCGAGCCGGAGGTGTCCAGCACCAGCAGCACCCGGGCCCGCTTGCGCAGCTTCTCCCAGGACCGGGCCACCTGGTCGAGCACGGCCGGCGCGGGCGGGTCGATCAGCGACAGCTGCTTGGCCGGCAGCGCGCCGTTGGCCGTGGTCAGCGCCGCGCCGGGCTTGCCGGTGGCGTCCCGGAAGGCGGCGTCGGTGAAGCGCTTCTGCTGGGCCGGCTCCTTGACGAAGGCCAGGAAGTCGGCCGCGGCCTTCTTCTTGGCGTCGTCGACCCACTCGGCCGAGAGCACCACGTACGGGTTGTCGGAGACGAGCGTGCCCTCCTTCGGGTAGACCGCGACCAGCGGCACCCGCGGCTTGCCGCGCTGCCCCAGCGTCGCCGGGTCACCGGAGGGGTTGCCCTGGTTGTAGTCCCAGACCGACTTCTCCTCGACCGTCACCGCGCTGATGTACGTCAGCCCGCGACCGGCCGCGGCCGCCTGGTACAGGTTTTCCAGGAACGTCAGCGTGGTGTCGCCGTAGTGCACGACCGAGCCCTCGATCGCCTTGACGTACGCGACGACCTTGGGGTCGGCGACGTCCTTGGCCGACAGGTCGCTGGAGCGGCCGGTGGCGGCGAAGTAGGCCCCGATCGTGGCGTTGAGGCCGGAGGTGGAGAACTGGGGGTTGGTCTTGCCCAGCTTGAACTGGCCCCACTCGGCGTGCCCCTTGCCGCCCCAGCCCTTCGGGTCGCGGGCCAGGGCCAGCACGTCGGCCCAGCCCAGCTCCTTGTCGGGCCAGCCCAGGGCCTCGGCCATCGGCTTCGGCATGGCGATGACGAGCGGGGTCTGGGCGATCGAAGGGGTGTCGGCCGGGACCAGGTCGCCCTTGTCCTGGGCCGCGGTGCGCTGCTGCAGCAGGACCGACCAGGACCGGGAGGCCGGGGTCCAGACGTCGGGGCGGGGACCGTCGACCTGCTCGTCCCAGCCCTTGGCCAGGGCCTCGGTGGCGCCGCCGGAGGCCTTGGAGGTGACCTGGACGTCGACGCAGGTGCCGTCGACGGTGCGGCCGGACCGGTTGTAGTCGGCCGCGATCCGGGACAGCAGGGCGGCCTTCTCCGAGGACGCGGTCACCTTCAGCGCGGTGCAGCCGGTGCGCTGGCCGGAGCCGTCGGCGCGCCCGGTGCTGCCCTTGGCGTCGTCGTCGCCACCGCCGGTGACGACGGCCCGGACGACGAAGATCAGCACCAGGCCGACCACGACCGCGAGGACGAGCGGGAGCGCGCGGCGCCCACCCGACCTGCCGGTCTGCTCCCCGTACGTCACGTGTCCCCTCTCCGGTGACCGCCCAACGCGCCACCACCCCGCCCGGTTCCGCCCATCCTCCCAGCCAGACCACACCGCTCCCCGCCCGGTCCGGGCCCCGGCAGACCCGCCGGAACGCTGTCCGCCCGGGCACAGGCGCCCGGCAGCCGGCGGGACGCTGTCCGCCGGGCAAGGCGCGCCCGGGCAGCCGGCGGGCCGACAGCAGGTCGCCCGGGGCGCCCGGG
>DATINN010000392.1:0-13004 GCA_035474175.1 Mycobacteriales bacterium
GAAGGGCATGGTCGTGCAGGTGCTCGTGGGCGCCCGCTTCGGCGGCACTTTCCAGCCCACCGGCACTTCGCAGCCCACCGGCGCCGCTCAGTCCGGTGGCATTCCTCGACGCGCGGGCACGCCCGAGTCGGCCGGCACGGCGCAGCCCACCGGCGCCGCTCACCCCTCCGGCGCGGCCGAGCCCAGTGGGACTGCTCAGCCGGGCGGGGAGCTTCCGCGGCGGCAGCCCGGCTCCCACCCGCTGCGTCCGGCCGCGAAGACCCCGCCCCGGACCGCCCCCGCGCCGGTCGATCCCGAGCAGACGGTCGAGATCCCGCGCCCCCTCCTCGGCACCGGGCCCGGCAAGCCCGCCGCCCACCCGGCCGCGGACGAGCGGGCCTACAGCCGGCTGGACGAGGTGACGGCCCAGGCCGCCACCGCGGTCGCCGCCGGCACCCTCGACTTCCGGCACGCGGTGGCGCGGATCGCGATGGCCGCGCCGGGCCGGGTCGACCTGCTGGACCGGGTGATCGAGGTCGAGCGCCGGCTGGCCGGCGTGCAGATCGGCACCGCGGCCCCGACCGAGACCGTGTTGCGCCTGCTGGCCGCCGCCCGCCGGGTGGTGGCCGGCGAGGTCGCCCTCGTCGACCCCTCCGGCGTCCGGGTGGAGCAGACGGCGCAGGTGCTCCGCCTGGTCCGCCCGGACCGCACCACCCGGGAGTGCCGCAACGCCAAGGAGCTGTCCCGGCACGTCGACCTGAGCACGCTCACGACCGACGTGCCGGCCTCCTGACCCCGACCCGCCGCGCGTGCAGAGCGCCGGCGCTCAGAACGGCAACGCTCAGAACAGCAGCGCTCAGAACTCGTGCCGCAGCGGGTATCCCGACTCCCCGTCGTCGCTGTCCTTTGTCGCCAGGACCTGGTGCAGCTGGATCTTGTTGAGCTCGAAGCCGAGCTGCGACCCGGCCATGTAGAGCCCCCACACCTTGGCGATGGGCAGCCCGGCGTCGGCGACGGCCTCGTCCCAGTGCTCGACCAGGTTGTCGCACCAGTACGAGAGGGTCTTGGCGTAGTGCACCCGCAGGTTTTCCTGGTGCTGCACCTCGAAACCGGCGTCCTCGATGGCGCTCACGATGTCGCCGGAGCCGGTGAGCTCCCCGTCCGGGAAGACGTACCGGCCGATGAAGCCGCGGCGGGTCAGCCCCGGGTTCTTGTTGTCGGGCCGGGTGATGCCGTGGTTGAGCAGCCGGCCGCCGGTGCGCAGCTTCGAGCGCAGGAACCGGAAGTACGCCGGGTAGTTCTTCACCCCGATGTGCTCGATGAGGCCGATCGCGCTGACCGCGTCGAAGTCCCTCTCGGTCACCTCGCGGTAGTCCTGGTGCCGCACCTCGGCCTTGCCGGCCAGCCCCTCGGCCTCGATCCGCCGGGTCGCCCAGGCCGCCTGCTCCTTCGACAGCGTGACGCCGATGGCCGAGACGCCGTAGTTGCGGACCGCGTGCCGGACCATGCCGCCCCAGCCGCAGCCGACGTCCAGCAGCCGCATCCCCGGGGTCAGCCCGAGCTTCCGCGCGACCAGGTCGTACTTGTACTCCTGGGCCTCCTCCAGCGACGCGTCCGCGCGCGGGAAGCACGCGCAGGTGTACGTCATCGACGGGCCGAGCACCAGCTCGTAGAAGTCGTTGGAGACGTCGTAGTGGTAGCTGATCGCGGTCGCGTCGCGGTTCTTGCTGTGCCGCAGCCCGACCGACAGCCGCCGGGCCGGCGCCTGCTCCAGGTCCGGCAGCGGCGGCGGCTTGAGCGTGTCCAGCCCGAGCCCGCGCAGCCACTGCACCGCCCGCACCGGCGAGGGCCGGCGCATGTGCAGGTCTTCCATGATCTTCAGCAGCTCGTACGGATCGCCCGGGTGGATCCCGTCGATCTCGAGGTCGTCCTGCAGGTAGGCCCGGGCCATCCCGAGCGAGCCCGGCGCGGTCAGCAGGTAGGACACGCCGCGCGGGCTGGTCAGCCGGATGCCGATCTTCGCGTCCGGCGTGCCGGCCGTGCTGCCGTCGTACGCCGAGAAACGGACCGGTGCGCCCGGCCCGAACAGCTCCTCGAAGATCTGCCCGAGGGTCACCGTGGACTCGACGGTCATCGCCTCATCACCGCCTTCGCGTAGAGATCCAACAGCCTTCCGTCGGGGTCGTAGCGGGCCTTGGCGGCCTCGTAGGCCGGCCCGCCGTAGAGCTCGCGGAAGGATTTCTCGTCGTAGTAGGCGTCGGAGTAGAGCGACTTGTGGCCGCCGTGCGCCGCCACCACCCGCTCGACCGTACGGTTCACGTCGCCGTCGGCCGCACCGGGCAGGATCGGGACCGTCGACCAGAAGCCGACGTTGACGTAGGTCTCGCCGGCGGCCAGCGGGTAGAGCGGCCACGGCGTCTCGCCGGGCGCCGGGGTGCCGGCCGGGCCGGTCGGGCGCAGCTTGAGCGGGCAGACCCAGACCGGCTCCACCGGCACCTCGCGCAGGAACCAGTCCAGGAAGTCGCCGCTCCGCTCCAGCGGGATCTCGACGTCCTGGACCAGCCGCTCCCGGGCCGGTTTCCCCTGCCGCTGCTCGATCCTGGCCACCACGTGGTGGCGGTTCTCCAGGGCGATGAGCTTCCAGTAGACGTCGCTGCGCAGCCAGCGCTTCGGCCACAGCCGGCGGATCCGCGGGTTCTGCGCGCCGAACGCGCGGGAGCACCAGAACCAGTCGGTGTCCCAGCGCCAGAGGTAGTCCCGGACGGTCAGGTAGTCCTCGGACCGCTCCTGGACCGAGCGGTAGAAGATCTTCTCGCCGGTGTAGTCCGACGTGTACGGCGCGGTGTCGGCCCAGGACCCGAGGGTGAGATAGCTCTCGGTCGCGGAGAACACGGTGCCGTCGAGGAAGTCGACGGCCTCGCCGTCCCACTGTCCACTTGCGACGATCCGGCCGATGGCGGCGGCGAGCTCGGCCGGGCGGCCGAACCGGACATGTCGCAGGTGGACATACGGCCGGACCGGCTCCAGGTCGACGACCAGCCGCAGCGCGTAGCCCAACGTCCCGTACGAGTTGGGGAAGGCGCGGTAGAGGTCGGCGTCAGGACCGTCCGGGGTGGCCGTGACGATCGCGCCGGCGCCGGTCAGCACCTCGATCTCGCGCACCGCCTCGTGCGGCAGCCCGCCGCGGAACGAGCTGGACTCGATGCCGAGCCCGGTCACCGCGCCGCCGAGCGTGATGGTCTTCAGCTGCGGCACCACGGTCGGCATCAGCCCGTGTGCCAGCGTCGCGTCGACGAGGTGCTCGTACGTCGTCATGCCCTGCACGTCGGCGGTCCTGGCCACGGGGTCGACGGAGAGCACCTGGTCCAGGTCGGCGACGTCCAGGCCGGGCCGGGTCACGGTGGCCCGGGGCCGGAAGAGGTTGGAGGTGCGCTTGGCCAGCCGCACCGGCTCCCCCGCGGGGATCGCCGCATACTGCGCGAGAAGCCGCTCGCGCGCCGCCGCGTGCCGGGCCGACGACCCGGTCGTGGTGGCGGTCACCCGGGCACGCTCGACGGTCGCACGGTCCCTCCCGTCGATCGGCCAGTGTCCCTCCGCGGGCATGGTTGCACGGTCCGACCGTCCACTGGCAAGGGTCAGTCCTGAGACAGCGGGGGCGGCGGCATGACTCTCGTCACCCGCCTTTAGAGGAACTTGAGGATCTCCGCGGCGACGCGGTCGGGGGCGCCGCGGCGGTCGGTGTTCTCCGTCACACCGTGGTCGACGCCCTTGAGCTCCACCCGCCGCACGTCCGGCAGCACTCGCTCCACAGAGGACAGTGCGGTCCGCAGGTACTTCGGGCTCTTGCTGCCGCCGATCAGCAGCGTCGGCACGGTGACGGCCCGGTAGCGCTCCAGCGAGTCGGCGGTCTGCTCGACCAGCCGCCCGTCGTAGGGCAGGGTCGGCGCGAGCTCGCGCATGCTCAGCACGTCGCCGTCGGTCTTGTCCATCATCGCGGCCGCGCCCCGCTCCATCAGCTTGCGCGGCAGGGCGCGGATCAGCGCCGGCCCCATCTTGGCCCCGTGCATGCCGCTGACCAGCGCGGCCGGGACGTCGTCGCGGGCCAGCGCGGCCTCGGCCTCGGCGACCCAGTCCAGCGACGCCGACCCCTCGACCACGAACGGCGGCTCGAACAGCACCAGCTTCTCCACCGGCTCGGTCAGGGCCGCGGTGAGCAGGATGATGGCACCGGAGCTGATCCCGACGGCGTAACGGGCGCCGGTGCCGGCCAGCAGCGCGGCGACGTCCTCGACCTCCCGGTCCAGCGACCAGTCCGGCCCGAACGGCCCGCTGCTGCCGCGCCCGCGCCGGTCCGGCAGCACGACCGTGAACCGGTCGGCCAGCGCCCGGGCCAGGTCGCGCTGGCTCAGGGCCGACTGCATCGCCCCGTGCAGCACGAGCACCACCGGCCCGGAGCCCATCCGGCGGTAGCCGATCTCCGTCCCGTCAGCCGAGACCACCGTGCTGGAATCCACCCGTGCCTCCTCGCTCGGGCCGCAGCCTGCCAGCCGGCGCCGGACGGATCCAGGCCTCCGGGTATTTCCGGCGCCGCCCGGCCCTCCGAGGGACATCACTGCCGCCGGTCCACAGTCGACCCGGCCGTCCACGGAGGAGTCCCGATGCCCACCCTGCGCACCAAGATCGGCCTGGCGATCGCCGTCCTGCTCGCCCTCGTCGACGTCGTCAGCGCCTTCTTCCCCACCCCGGACGGGGAGGACGGCCCGCCGTTCGCGGTGCTGGTCGTCGGCGGCATCCTCGGCCTGCTCACGCTGGCCCTGGTCGTGCCGGCCTGGCGCGGCAACCGGACCGCCGCGCGCGTCGCCGTCGGCGCCCGCGTCCTGTCCGCGCTGACCGCCGTGCCGGCGTTCTTCGTCGACGTCCCGACCGGCGTCCTGGCCGCCGTCGCGGCCGGCATCGCCCTGACCGTCGCCTGCGCCGTGCTCGTCCTGGTCGAGTCCAACCCCCGCATCACCGTCCCCAGCTGATCCGGCAGCCGCGGCTCGGCCGTCGGCTGAGTGCACCTAGGGGGCGGGGAGTGGGAGGCGGGCGGTGACGTGGCCGCCGGTGGGGGTCGGGGTCGCGGTGCAGGTGCCGCCGACGGCCTCGGCCCGCTCCCGCATGGAGGCCAGGCCGACGCCGGGGGCCCAGGGTCCCGGGTTCCGGCCGGCGTCGCGGATCTCCAGGTCGAGCACGCCGCCGGCCAGCCGCAGCGCCACCGCGGCCCGGTCGGAGGCCGCGTGCCGGCAGACGTTGGTCAGCGCCTCGACCACGATCCGGAACGCGACCACCTCGACCGCGGCCGGCACGTCCGGCAGCGGGTCGGGCGCCTCCAGCGTCACGACCAGCGCCCGGCCGTCCGCGGTCCGCATCTGGCGGGCCCGCTGCCGGATCGCCTGGGTCAGGCCGAGCTCGTCCAGCATCGGCGGCCGCAACCCCTCCACCAGCCGGCGCACCTCGGCGATGGCGTGCGTGGTGTCGGCCCGCAGGTCGGCCAGCAGCGCGTCGGCCGCGGTCGGGTCGGTGCCGAGCAGGTTGCGGGCGGCGTCGGCGGCGTAGGCGACGCCGGTCAGCGTCGGCCCGAGCCCGTCGTGCAGGTCCCGGCGCAGCCGGCGCCGCTCCTCCTCCACCACCGAGATCACCTCGCCCCGGGACCGCCGCAGCTCGGTGGCGAGCTGCCGGGCGTGCAGGGCCTGGCCGAGCGCGGGCGCGACCACGTCGAGCACGGCCTCGTCGCTCGGCCGCAGCCGCAGCTCGCCCGAGCGCAGCCCCACCACCAGCTCGCCCACCGTGGCCGGCCCGGCCTGCAGCGGCCGGCCCCGGGTCGGCGTGGACGCGGTGCCGGAGGACGCGACGACCTCGCCGTCGGCGAGCAGCGCCGCGTACGGCAGGACCAGCGACTGGCGCAGTGCCCGCAGCGCCAGCACCGGGTCGTCGGCCAGTCGCTCCCCCACCCCGGCCATGGCCCGCCCGGGATCGGCCCGGTCGCCGAAGAGCAGCTCGTCGATGACCCCCTGCAGGACCGTACGGGCGGGCTGGAAGCCGATCGCCAGCACGGCGCCGAGCGTGCCCAGCGCGCCGCCGGACGGGTCCGCCCCCTGCCACCGGATCGCCGCCAGCAGGCCCGAGAACACCGCGACGTAGAGCGCCACGGTGACGGCGAGGACGACCCCACGGACGGTCAGCGACCGGACGTCGGCGGCGGCCGGCCGCAGCACGCCGACGACCAGCGCGACCGGCACCGCGGTGGCCGCCGCCACCGCCGGCACCGTGGTCTCCACCAGGAAGGTCGGCAGCCCGCCGGCGACCAGCACGAAGACGCCGGCCAGCACCAGCCACAGCAGCGCGCTGCGCTCCGCCGCCGCCGCGGCCTCGTACCGCCACCACACGGACGCGATCCCCGCGACCGCGACGACCAGGGCCATCGATCCCACCGTGCCCGAGTACGTCGGGTGCACCAGCGCGACGCCGGTCGCCAGGACGACCGTGCCGACGAGCACCGGTCCGGCCACCCGCGGCAGCGGCCGGTCCGGGAAGACGGCCAGCGCCAGCGGGAACGCGGTCAGCCCGCCCAGGATCGCCAGCACGGCCGCCGCGTCGACCGGCAGCCGGGGGGCACCGGCCGCGGCCGCGAGCAGCAGCAGGCCGGCCGTGGACAGCAGCACGCCGACGGGCTGGGCCGGGCGGTGTCCGCGCAGGGCCTCGCCGCAGACCAGGCACGCGCAGCCGAACAGCAGCCAGGACGCGGCGACATCCCGGCCGACCGGGCCCGCCGGCCCGAGGAGCCCGAGCCCGGCCGCGCCGGCCAGCACCAGCCCGACCGCCGGGACGAGCCACTGCGCCGCCCGCGCCGACCGCGCGCCGGCCGGCCGCGGACCGGCCGGGTCCGGGCGGTCCCGCCCGTCACGGCCGCCGGCCGAGGCCCGAGTCGCGCGCGCGCACGATCGCCTCGGCCCGATCCGCCACCGCGAGCTTGGCGAAGATCGAGGACAGGTGGTTGGCCACCGTCTTCGGAGCCAGCGACAGCCGCCCGGCGATCACCGAGTTGCGCTCGCCCGCCGCCACGTGATCGAGGATCTCCCGCTCCCGGGCGGTCAGCGCCGGGAACGGCACGTCGGCGGGCCGGGTGGCGGAGAAGTAGCCGAGCAGCCGGCTGGCGATCCCGGGACCGAAGATCGCCTCCCCGGCCACCACCGCCCGCAGCGCCCGGTCGATGTCGGCCTGCTCGGCTCCCTTGAGCAGGTAGCCCCGGGCGCCGGCCTGCATCGCCGCGAACACCGTGTCGTCGTCGTCGTACATGGTCAGCACGAGGACCGCCGTCCCGGGCGCGGCCAGCGCGAGCTGCCGGGTCGCCTCGGTGCCGTCGAGGTCGGGCATCCGGATGTCCATGATGACGACGTCCGGCCGCAGCTCCCGGGCCGCGGCCACCGCCTCCCGGCCGGTGGTGGCCTCGCCGGCGACCACGAAGCCGGGCAGCGACCCGATCAGCGCCCGCAGCCCGCCCCGGACGACCGGGTGGTCGTCCGCGATCAGCACCGCGATGTCCCGGCCGGCCTCGGTCACCGGCTCATCATGCCGCCGGGCGGCCGGGACCGGATGGGAACGCGTTCCCGGCCGGCCCGGGAATTTCTCCCGGTCGCCGGTGGACCGGAACCCATCCGCGGGAGCCACCGGGGGCGGCACGCTTCCCGGCAACGGCCGGACGGTCCAGTGTGGACGTTCCGGCACCACCGACGGAGGAGCCCGAGATGCCCCTGACCACCCGGAACAAGATCGGCCTGGTGCTGGCCGCCCTGCTCGCCCTGGGCGACGTCGTGTCGATCGCCAACCCGACCCCGGACGGCGAGGAGGGACCACCCCTGATCGTGCTGGTGATCTCGCTGCTGATCGGCGTGGTCACCCTGGTGGCGCTGGTGCCGGCCTGGCGCACCGGCAGCCGGACCGCGCTGCGGGCGGTGGCCGGCACCCGGATCGTGTCCGCGATCCTGGCCCTGCCGGCCTTCTTCGTCGACGTCCCGGCCGGGATCAAGGTCGCGTCGGCGGTGGCGTTCGCGGTCTCCGTGGTCTGCGTCGTGCTGGTGCTGGCGCCGGCCAACCGTCGCGTCCCGGTCACGGACTGAGAGGCCGCGCCGTGATCGCGATCGTCACCGTGCTGGTCGCCTTCCCGCTCGGCTTCGTCCTGCGCAACCGGCTGGCCGCGTACGTCGCCTATGTCGCGGTGTTCGGCTACGCCTTCAGCTTCCAGAACGTCTACCTGCTGCGGTCCTGGGTGCAGGACCCGGGCGAGGGCGCCTTCCCTCGCGACGCCGACCGGCTGCCGGTGTCGTACCTGCTGGTGAGCGTGGCCATCTACGCGGCCGGGTTCGGGCTGGTGACGCTCGGGCACCGGCTCGGCAGCCGCCGCCGGGCCCGGACCGAGGTCCCGGTGCCGGTGAGTGCCGGGTCCTGAACGGGGGCGCCGGAGGGGAGCCCAGCTCCCCTCCGGCGGTTGACGCAAGTGGTCCAGTCTGGTCTAGTCCAGTTGTCATCCTGTCGTGGTCCTGCTGCCGCCCACGACCCGCCCCGAACTGGGAGTCGCGATGCGTACGTTGCGGGCAGCACTGGCGGTCGGCGCGGCCGCCCTCGTCGTCGGCGCCGGCCTGCTGGTCGCCGCCGGGCCGGCCGGAGCCGTCGAGCTGGTGGCCAACCCCGGCTTCGAGTCGGGACCGACACCGGCCGGCTGGACCTGCACGGCCGAGACCGGCATCGGCACCCCGGCCCGCACCGGCACCCGGGCCCTGGTCGGCACGCCCACCAGCACCACGGCCGAGTGCGCGCAGACCATCCCGGTCCAGGCCGGCGCCGCGTACACGCTGACCGCGTGGGTCCGCGGCGCGTACGTCTTCCTGGGCGCGTCCGGCACCTCGGCCGGCGAGGTCAGCACCTGGACGCCCGGCACCGCGGGGGCGTACTCGCAGCTGACCGTGCGCTTCACCGGCGGCTCGACCCCGGTCCGCATCTGGGTCCACGGCTGGTACGGCCAGGGCACCTACCAGGCCGACGACGTGTCGCTGCAGGGGCCGGGCACCACCCCGCCGCCCCCGACCAACCCGCCGACGACCACACCGCCCACGACACCGCCCACGACCACACCGCCGACCAGCCCGCCGCCGACGAACCCGCCCGGCACCGGCGCGCTCCCCCGCCACACCCTGACCGGCTACTGGCACAACTTCGTCAACGGCTCGTCCAACCTGCGGCTGCGCGACGTCCCGGCCACGTACGACGTGGTCGACGTCGCCTTCGCGGACGCGACCACCACCCCGGGCGCGGTCAGCTTCGCCGTCGACCCGGGCCTGTCCAGCGCGCTCGGCGGCTACACCGACGCCAACCTCATCGCCGACGTGGCCACGCTGCACGCCCGCGGGGCCAAGGTGGTGCTGTCCGTCGGCGGGCAGAACGGCACGATCTCGGTCAGCGACTCCACCAGCGCCACCAACTTCGCGACGAGCATGCGCTCGATCCTGAGCCGGTTCGGCTTCGACGGCGTCGACATCGACCTGGAGAACGGCGTCAACCCGACCTTCATGGCTCAGGCGCTGCACTCCATCGCGGCGGGACGCACCGGCTTCATCCTGACGATGGCGCCGCAGACGATCGACATGCAGTCGACCGGCACGGCCTACTTCCAGCTCGCGCTCAACGTCCGCGACATCCTCACCACCGTGCACACGCAGTACTACAACTCCGGCACGATGCTCGGCTGCGACGGCCGGGTGTACGCGCAGGGCACCGTCGACTTCATCACCGCCCTGGCCTGCATCCAGCTGCAGGGCGGGCTGCGGCCGGACCAGGTCGCGATCGGCCTGCCGGCCTCGTCCCGGGCCGCCGGCGGGGGCGCGGTCGCGCCGTCGGTGGTCACCGCGGCGCTGACCTGCCTGGCCCAGGGCGTCGGCTGCGGCAGCTTCCACCCGCCGACGACATGGCCGTCGATCCGCGGCGCGATGACCTGGTCGGTCAACTGGGACCAGGTCCAGGGGTACGCCTTCGCCAACACGGTCGCGCCGGCGCTGGACCGCCTGCCGTAGGCCCTCCCTCGCCCACCCGACCCGCCCGGCCCCGTCAGGGGCCGGGCGGGACGTCGCCGGCGGACCGCCCCGCCGGGGACCACGGGTCGCCCCAGCCCGCGTCCTTGGCCGCCTGGTAGACCGGCCCCTGCCGCCTGGACACCCGGACCGTCTCGATCCCGTCGGCGCACACGGCCAGCTCCACGAGCCCCTTGCGCCGGTACGGATGGCGCACGATCCGGCCGGCGGCCTTCGCCGCCGGTCCCCGGACCGCCACCACGTAGGAGAACTTCTCGTCCTCCCAGCCCAGCGTGCCCCCCTTGACCTGGCGGTGCAGGGCCGAGCGGGGCAGCCGGGCGGCGAAGTGGCACCAGTCCGGACCCTGCGCCCACGGGCACTCCCGGTCGTGCGGGCAGGGCGCGACGACCGAGAACCCCTGGCGCAGCAGGATGTCCCGGGCACGCAGGACCCGCTGGTGCCCGGCCGGCGTGCCCGGCTCCACGATCGCGACGGCCGGCGCGGCCGCGGCCTGCTCGACCAGCGCCCGGCCGCCCTCGGGCAGCTCGCCCAGCACGTACGCGACCGTGACGAGGTCCGCGGTCCCGCCCAGCGCCCCCAGGGTCCAGGTCGCGCCGGTGACCAGCGGCGCCGTCGCGTGCCCGGCCAGCGCGCGGCCGAGCGCGAGCGCGTCCCGGGACCGGTCCAGCACGGTCGCGGCGCGCAGCGAGGGCAGGGTCGCGGCGGCCGCCCACACCGCCGCGCCGGTGCCGCCGCCGAGGTCGAGCAGCGTGCCCGGCTCCCCCAGCCCGGGCCCGGCCGCCCGCAGCGCGGCCCGCACGGCGGCGTAGGTGGCCGGCATCCGATAGGCCGCGTACGCCCGGGCGGCCTGCGGCGTGCCCAGCACGTCACCGGGCGGGACCCCGGTCCGGTAGGCCGCGGTCAGCGCGGCCACCGCGCGCTGCAGGTCCCCGGCCCCGTCCCCGAGCACCGCCGCCAGCGCGGCATCCAGCTCCGTCCCGGCCACCGGGGCACTCTAGAGCCCCGTCGCCGCCGGCCGGCCCGGACGAACCCGGGTGACCGGCGCCGGAATGTTGCCGTGCCCCCACCTGTTCCAGGTGGTACTTGCATACGCAACTATCTGAGGAGCGACGATGCAGTTCGGGGTGTTCTCGGTGGGCGACGTCACGCCCGACCCGACGACCGGGCGGGAGCCGACCGAGGCCGAGCGGATCAAGGCGATGATGGCGATCGCGCTGAAGGCGGAGGAGGTCGGGCTGGACGTGTTCGCGACCGGCGAGCACCACAACCCGCCGTTCGTGCCGTCCTCGCCGACCACGATGCTGGGCTGGCTGGCCGCGAAGACCGACCGGCTGCTGCTGTCGACCTCGACCACGCTGATCACCACCAACGACCCGGTGAAGATCGCCGAGGACTACGCGATGCTGCAGCACCTGGCCGACGGCCGCGTCGACCTCATGCTCGGCCGCGGCAACACCGGCCCGGTCTACCCCTGGTTCGGTCAGGACATCCGGGACGGGATCCCGCTGGCCGTGCAGAACTACGCGCTGCTGCGCCGGCTCTGGCGCGAGGAGAACGTCGACTGGCAGGGCAAGTTCCGCACCGCGCTGCAGGGCTTCACCTCCACCCCGCGCCCGCTGGACGGGGTGCCGCCGTTCGTCTGGCACGGCTCGATCCGGTCCCCGGAGATCGCCGAGCAGGCCGCCTTCTACGGCGACGGCTTCTTCTCCAACCACATCTTCTGGCCCAAGGAGCACACCGAGCAGATGGTCGGCTTCTACCGGGAGCGCTTCGAGCACTACGGCCACGGGCCGGCGTCGCACGCGATCGTCGGCCTCGGCGGCCAGGTCTTCATGCGGAAGAACAGCCAGGACGCGGTCCGCGAGTTCCGGCCGTACTTCGACAACGCCCCGGTGTACGGGCACGGCCCGTCGCTGGAGGACTTCACCGCCCAGACGCCGCTGACCGTCGGCAGCCCGCAGCAGGTGATCGAGCGCACGCTCGGCTTCCGCGAGTACGCCGGGGACTACCAGCGCCAGCTGTTCCTCGTCGACCACGCCGGGCTGCCGCTGAAGACGGTGCTGGAGCAGCTGGACATCCTCGGCGAGGAGGTCGTCCCGGTGCTGCGCACGGAGTTCGCGGCCCGGCGGCCGGCCGGCGTGCCCGAGGAGCCGCCGACGCACGCGTCCCTGCGCGACGGCGCGCTGGTGTCCGCATGACCCGGATCGCCGTCCTCTCGGCCGGGGTCTCGACCCCGTCCTCGACCCGGCTGCTGGCCGACCGGCTGGCGGCCGCGGCCGGGGCCGCGGTGCCCGGCGCCGTCATCGAGGTCATCGAGCTGCGCTCGCTGGCCCGCGAGCTGGCCGACGCCGTCGTCACCGGGTTCCCGGCCGGCGCGCTGGCCGAGGCGGTCCGGGCGGTCGAGACCGCGGACGCGGTGATCGCCGTGACGCCGGTCTTCGCCGCGTCGTACAGCGGGCTGTTCAAGATGTTCGTCGACGTGCTGGATCCGGACGCGCTGCGGGGCACGCCGGTGCTGCTGGCGGCGACCGCCGGCAGCGCCCGGCACTCGCTCGTGCTGGAGCACGCGATGCGGCCGCTGTTCTCCTACCTGCGGGCGCTGACCGTGCCGACCGCGGTGTTCGCCGCCTCCGAGGACTGGGCCGGCGCGACCCCGCTGGCCGAGCGGATCGACCGCGCCACGGCCGAGCTCGCCGGGCTCCTGGACGGACGGCGCCCGGCCCGGAAGCCGACGCTGTCGTTCGAGGACCTGCTGGCCGGCTGAGTCAGGGCAGGATCGCCGGATCCCACAGCACGAACGCGACCACCGCACCGAGTATCAAGAGCAGGAAGTACTGCTGGTTGGTCAGACCCTTCTTGACGAAGAACATGGCCACGACGATCCCGACCGCCGCCCAGCCGATC
>DATINN010000393.1:0-2817 GCA_035474175.1 Mycobacteriales bacterium
ACCACGTCTGGTTCCGCTACCCGTCCGAGCCGCCGACGCCGGAGCCGGGCGACGACGAGCCGGGCTGGGCCATCCGGGACCTCTCGCTGCGGGTGTCGCCGGGCCAGCTCGCTGCGGTCGTCGGTCCCAGCGGGGCCGGCAAGACCACGCTGTCCTCCCTGGTGCCGCGGCTCTACGACGTCGACCGCGGGGTCGTCAGCCTCGACGGGCACGACGTCCGGTCGCTGACGCTCACGTCGCTGGCGTCGGTGATCGGCATGGTCACCCAGGAGTCGCTGTCGGTCTCCGGGGTGCTGCTGGCCAAGGTGTTCAACCGGCAGGCGTTCGAGACCGGCCGGTACCGGCAGGAGAACCAGACCCAGGCCGCGCTGCAGGTCCGCCAGACGATGACCGGGCAGAGCTTCTTCGCCGTGGTCGGCACGTTCTTCGGGATCACGCCGGCGCTGGTCTACCTGGTCGCCGGGTTCACCGGCACCGGCAGCAGCGGGGTGCTCTCGGCCGGCACGCTGGTCGCGTTCACCACGCTGCAGACGCGGCTGCTCTTCCCGGTGGTCAACCTGCTGCGGGTGGCGCTGGACGTGCAGACGTCGCTGGCGCTGTTCGCCCGGATCTTCGCCTACCTCGACCTCCGGCCGGCCATCGTGGACACGCCCTCGGCGCGGGAGCTGCCCGGGCCGGTGCGGGGCGAGATCGGGCTCGACCACGTCTGGTTCCGCTACCCGTCCGACCCGCCGACGCCGGAGCCGGGCGACGACGAGCCGGGCTGGGCCATCCGCGACCTCAGCCTCCGGGTCGAGCCCGGTCAGCTCGCGGCCGTGGTCGGGCCGAGCGGGGCCGGCAAGACGACCCTGTCCTACCTCGTGCCCCGCCTCTACGACGCCGACCGCGGCTCGGTCACCCTCGACGGGCACGACGTCCGGTCGCTGACGCTCACGTCGCTGGCGTCGGTGATCGGCATGGTCACCCAGGAGACCTACCTCTTCCACGCGACCATCCGCGACAACCTGCGCTACGCGGCCGAGGACGCCTCGGACGCGCAGCTGGAGGCGGCGGCGCGGGCCGCGAACATCCACGACCGGATCATGAGCTTCCCGGACCGGTACGACACGGTGGTGGGGGAGCGCGGGTTCCGGCTGTCCGGCGGGGAGCGGCAGCGGCTGGCGATCGCGCGGGTGATCCTCAAGGACCCCGCGGTGCTGATCCTGGACGAGGCCACGTCGGCCCTCGACACGACCAGCGAGCGCCTGGTCCAGGAGGCGCTGGAGACGGTGCTGGTCGGGCGGACCACGATCGCGATCGCGCACCGGCTCTCCACGATCCTGGCCGCGGACGTGATCTTCGCCGTCGACGGCGGGCGCATCGTGGAGTCGGGCACGCACGCGGAGCTGCTCGCCGCCAACGGTCTGTACGCGTCGCTCTACCGGGAGCAGTTCGGCGGCGGGCAGGTGCAGGCGCGGTGCGCGGACGGTCTCGTCCTGGCCGACGGCACGGTGATCCCCGCCGGCGATCCCGCGGCGGCCTGAGCCCGCGCCTGGGCGCGTGCCCGGGCCGCAGGGGGCGGCCCCCGCTCCGGCCGTACGGGCGGAGCAGGAGCGTCCCGGGCGCTCAGGCGAGCGCGGCGTCCAGGGTGATCGTGGTCCCGGACAGGGCCTTGCTCACCGGGCAGGTGCGCTCCGCGGTCGCGGCCAGCTCGGCGAACTTGTCCGCGTCCAGCCCGGGGACGCTGGCCCGCAGCGTGACCTCGATGCCGGTGATGGCGAACCCGCCGTCGGCCTCCCCGAGGGTGACCTCGGCGGAGACGTCGATGCTGTCGGCGGTGAGCCCCTCGCTGCCGAGCACCCCCGACATGTTCATGGCCAGGCAGGCGGAGTGGGCCGCCGCGATGAGCTCCTCCGGGCTGGTCTGACCGTCCGGGTCGCCGGCCCGGGTCGGGAACGACACCCTGAACTGCCCCGCGTTGGACGAGTCCAGCGACACCTCTCCCTTGCCGTCCTGCAGACCACCGGTCCAGTGCGTCGTCGCGTCCCTGCTGGGCATGCGTGCTCCTGTCGTCCCGGGCGCCGGTGGTGCGGCGCCGACCAAGGATGCCTACCCCGGCGGCTGCCCCGAAATTCCCCGGTCGGCGGTGACACCGATCCCGGTGGCCACCTCGTTTCGGGAGGCAGGGCGGACAGAGGCAGGGCGGGACAGGGACGAGCCGAGGGGAGCTGCGCCGGTGCGGGCTCACGACTGGACGGCACCGTGGCAGCCTGCCGCGGCGGGCAAGCCGGCGCTGGCCCGCGACTGGGCCCAGGCCATCACGGCGTTCGGCCCGGCCGGCACTGCGCGGGCCGAGGTCGAGCTGCACCTGCGCCGCCACCTCGAGGCGCTGCACGACGCGCTGCTGGCGGAGCCGCCGGACGGGGCGGCGGCGGAGCGGGTCGGCGCCGCGCTCGTCCGCCTCGACCTGCGCGATCCCGACGCGCTGGCCGCGACCGTCGCCGTCCTCGGCGACCGCCTGCTGCCCGAGCTGGGCCTGGACGGCGTGACCTTCGCCGGGCCGCTGCACCGGCTGCTCGGCGCCCTCGCCGCCGGCTACGCCCGCGCCCTCGCCGCGCACTGAGCGCCGGCTACGCCTGGGCCCTCGCCGCCCGCTGACCGCGGCTACGCCCGCCCGCACGCTCACCGCCCGGTGACCGCCGGCCGGGCCCTAGCCGCGCTGACAAGCCGGCGCCGCACCGTTCACAGCAGACGGACAGGGTGAAGACGGGGTGCGGTACGGATCGGCGGGGCACACTGACGGCATGGCGATCCGGCGGGTGCGGCGACGGGTGGGCC
>DATINN010000394.1:0-5648 GCA_035474175.1 Mycobacteriales bacterium
GCACCAGCGCGACCACCACCGCCAGCGCGCCAGCGCCTCCACCCCGACCGGTACGCCGGTGGCCACGTCGACCTGCGGCTGGTAGTGGCAGACGAGGTCGCCGGCCGCGATGGCCCGCTTGAGCTCGGTGGCGGCGCCGAGCCGGCTGCGCGAGTACGGGTCGGCCAGCGGGCGGTAGACCGCGGCCCCGCCACCGGACCGCTTGGCCTGATACATGGCCACGTCCGCGCAGCGCAGCAGCGTCGAGCCGTCGGTGCCGTGCCGGGGCGCCAGCGCGACCCCGGCGCTGGCCGTGACGAACAGCGTCAGCCCGTCGATCAGGAACGCGCCCCGCAGCCCGGCCAGCACCCGCTGGGCCGCCTGCAGCGCGTCCGTCTCGGTGTCCACCCCCGGCAGCAGCACCGCGAACTCGTCGCCGCCGAGCCGGGCCACCGTCTCCGACTGCCGGACGGTGCCGGCCAGCCGCGGTCCCAGCCGCCGCAGCAGCTCGTCGCCGACCGGGTGCCCGAGGGTGTCGTTGATCTCCTTGAACGAGTTGAGGTCGAGCAGCACCAGCCCGTGCGGCGCCGTCCCGGCCGTGGCCCGGTCGAGCCGGGACAGCAGCAGCCGCCGGTTGGCCAGCCCGGTCAGCTCGTCGGTGACCGCGTCCTCGGCCGAGGTGCCGGCCAGCAGGGAGCCGCGCAGCGCGGTCGCCCCGCGTACGGTCGCCAGCGCGATCGAGGCCACGGCCAGGTACGTCGCGGCCGGGTAGGCGTCGCTGTAGGCGTCGGCGGCCAGCACGGTCAGCGACACCACGATCGCCAGCACCGGCACGACCAGCACGGTCCAGGACCGCAGCCGCAGCTGCCGGACCGGGACGGGGTGCAGCCAGGCCGCGACGCCGAGCGTGGCCAGCCCGGCCGACCAGCCCAGGCCGTGCCAGCCGGTGATCGAGAACCGGCCCAGCGCCGCCGCGATCGTGTACTCGACGTCCACGGCCAGGTAGAGCCCGAGCCCGGCCACCAGCGCCGTCCAGGCCCGCTCGTGGAACCCGGAAGCCGACATCGCCATCAGCAGCGACAGGCCCAGCGCCACGTCCAGGACGACGTACGCGAGCGTGATCGCGCCGGGCACGCCGCCGCCGAGCCGGCCGAGCTGCGGTCCGACCAGTGCCGCCGACGCCGCGCTGGCGGCCAGCAGGCCGACGACCGCGTCGGCGGCCAGCCCGTACGGCGGGGGCCGGGCCGAGCGCGCCCGCAGCAGCAGGTGCAGGCAGGCCAGGGCGCCGAGGAAGTAGACCAGCGGCGTGCCGTCGAGCAGCGCCGGCAACCGGCCCGTGCGCGCCCCGTACGCCAGCCAGTGGCCGGCGTTGACGGTCCAGCCGATCAGGCCGGCCCCGAGCGCCGCCCAGGCCGCCCGGTCGGTGCGGACCAGCGCCGCCCGCAGCAGGCACAGCGCGCAGGCGGCGGCCACGGCGACCAGCCGGGCCCCGTCGACCCAGGCGGCCGGGCCCGCGCCGGACAGGAGCAGGACGGCCTGCAGCAGCACCGCGGCCAGGGCGGCGGCGAGCAGGATCCGGACGACCACCCGCCCGGCCGGGACCGGCAGCCACGCCGCCACCCAGCGCTCTCTCCGGCGCACGGTCCCCCTTCCGACACCGTGGCTCAGCGTAACTGCTGGTAACCCGTTGCGCAGGAAGAACCGATGCCCGGCTCCGGCGATCTACGCTCGGGCCGTGCCTGACCGCGTCGCCGTACTGCCCTCCGAGCAGGGCCGCCAGTTGCTCGGACCGCCGCCGGACGGGGTCACCGTCGCCGTCTGGTCGCCGGGCGACCCGCCGCCGGACGAGGCCGCCCGGGCCGGTTTCTGGGTCCCGCAATACCTCGGCCGGGACGGGCTGGAGCGGCAGGTGGCGGCGCTGCCGGCGTTGGAGGTCGTGCAGCTGACGACCGCCGGCGCCGACGCGTTCGTGGGCCGGCTGCCGGCGGGCGTGACGCTCTGCGACGCCCGCGGGGTGCACGGCGGGTCGACCTCGGAGTGGGTGCTGACCGCGGTGCTGGCCTCGCTGCGCAACTTCCCGGAGTTCGTCCGGCTGCAGGAGCGCAAGGAGTGGGGCCAGAAGTTCACCGGCGAGCTGGCCGGCAAGCGGGTGCTCATCGTCGGGGCCGGCGACGTCGGCGAGTCGATCCGGCGCCGGATGCTGCCCTTCGACACGACCGTGACCATGGTCGCCCGCCGGGCCCGGGCCGACGCCCACGGCGTGGACGAGCTGCCCGAGCTGCTGCCCGAGCACGACGTCGTGGTCGTCGTGGTGCCGCTGACCGAGTCGACCCGGGGGATGGTCGACGCCGCGTTCCTGGCCCGGATGGCCGACGGGGCGCTGTTCGTGAACGCCGCCCGCGGGCCGGTCACGGTGACCGACGCGCTCACCGCCGAGCTGGCCTCCGGACGGCTGCGGGCCGCGGTCGACGTCACCGACCCCGAGCCGCTGCCGGCCGACCACCCGCTCTGGGACGCGCCCAACCTGCTGCTCACCCCGCACGTCGGCGGTGCGGTCGAGGGCTTCCCGGCCCGCGCGTACGCCCTCGTCCGGGACCAGCTCGCCCGCTGGGCCACCGGCGAGCCGCTGATCAACGTGGTCGAGGACGGCTACTGAGCGGCCGCGCTACCGAGCAGCCGGCTACTGAGCGGCCGCGCGGGCGGTGGGGTCGGGCAGCCGCCCCCCGCTGGCCGCGGCCAGCACCGACAGGTGCCGGGGCCGCAGCACCGGCAGCCGCACCGCCGTGCCGTTGCGCAGCACGGCCGCGATCCGGGCCCGCCGGATCCGCAGCCCGGCGATGTCGTCCCAGGACAGCCGGCGCGAGCGCAGCATCGTGCGCGCGGTCAGGCCCTCCGCGTCCGCGTCCACCCCGGTGCGCAGCACGTACGCCAGGCCGGCCAGCGGCAGCAGCCACACCAGGGCCAGCCACGGCGACGCGAACGCCAGCGGCAGCGTGCAGACCGCGGCCACCACGACCGCGAACAGGTTGACCCGCGGGATCCGTACCCGGAGCTGGTCGGCGGGGTCGGGCGCGGTCATGCCGGCGTCACCCGCGGCTGCGGCACCAGCGTGGCGTGCCAGGCGTCGTGCGTGCCGCAGTCACCGGCCCCGAGCACCAGGGCGGCGCAGCGGTCGCAGCGCAGCAGCACCGGACGCAGCAGCTCCCGGTCCCAGTCGATGGCGACCACCGCGTATCCGGACGGGGCGACGTACTCACTCACCGTGCCCGCTCCCCGGCCCTCGTCGCTCCCCGCTCGCCCCGCGGGCACTCGGACTCGCTCATGAACCACATCCTCCCGCACCGATCCTGAGAAGACGCGGGGGTAGCCTGCGCAACCGTGAGCGATGCCCCCCTGCACCCCAAGCCGCGCAGTTCCGAGGTCACCGACGGCATGGAGCGGGCGCCGGCCCGGGCGATGCTGCGCGCGGTCGGCATGGACGACGCCGACTTCGCCAAGCCGCAGATCGCCGTCGCCTCGTCCTGGAACGAGGTGACCCCGTGCAACCTGCCGCTGGACCGGCTGGCCAAGCGGGCCAAGGAGGGCGTCCGGGCCGCCGGCGGCTACCCGATGGAGTTCACCACGATCGCCGTGTCCGACGGCATCTCGATGGGCCACGAGGGGATGCGCGCGTCCCTGGTCTCCCGGGAGGTCATCGCCGACTCGGTCGAGCTGATGGTGCACGCCGAGCGGATGGACGGCATGGTCCTGCTGGCCGGCTGCGACAAGTCGCTGCCGGGCATGCTGATGGCCGCGGCCCGGATGGACCTGGCCTCCTGCTTCCTCTACGGCGGCACGATCCTGCCCGGCCGGCTGGGCGACAAGGACCTGTCGATCCTGGACGCGTTCGAGGGCGTCGGCGCCTGCGCGGTCGGCAAGATCACCCGCGCGGAGCTCGACGACATCGAGCGCAACGCCTGCCCGGGCGAGGGCTCCTGCGCCGGCATGTACACGGCCAACACGATGGCCGCGGCGGCCGAGGCGCTGGGCATGGCGCTGATCGGGTCGGCCTCGCCGCCCGCGGTCGACCGCCGCCGCGACGGCCTGGCCGTCCGCAGCGGCGAGGCCGTGATCGCCCAGCTCGACGCCGGCATCACCGCCCGCAGGATCCTGACCAAGGAGGCCTTCGAGAACGCGATCGCGGTGGTGATGGCGGTCGGCGGCTCCACCAACGCCGTGCTGCACCTGCTCGCGATCGCGGCCGAGGCCCGGGTCGAGCTGACCCTGGAGGACTTCAACCGGGTCGGCGACCGCACCCCGCACCTGGCCGACGTCAAGCCCTTCGGGCGTTACGTCATGGCCGACGTCGACCGGATCGGCGGCATCCCGGTGGTGCTGCGGGCGCTGCTGGACGCCGGCGTGCTGCACGGCGACACGCTGACCGTGTCCGGCAAGACGATGGGGGAGGAGCTGGACGCGATCGCCCCGCCGGACCCGGACGGGAAGATCATCCGGGCCCTGGGCGAGCCGATCCACCGCACCGGCGGGCTGACCATCCTGCGCGGGTCGCTGGCGCCGGAAGGTGCGGTGGTCAAGAGCGCGTCGTTCGAGTCCACCGTCATCGACGGCGTGGCCAAGGTCTTCGACGACGAGAAGGACGCGATGGCGGCGGTCGTCAACGGCCGGATCGAGCCCGGCGACGCCGTCGTCATCCGGTACGAGGGGCCCGCCGGCGGCCCCGGCATGCGGGAGATGCTGGCCGTCACGGCCGCGATCAAGGGCGCCGGCCTGGGCGACAGCACGCTGCTGCTCACCGACGGCCGGTTCTCCGGCGCCACGGCCGGGCCGTGCATCGGGCACGTGGCCCCGGAGGCGACCCACGGCGGCCCGATCGCGCTGGTCCGCGACGGCGACCGGATCCGGCTGGACATGCAGGCCCGGACCCTCGACCTCCTCGTCGACCCGGCGGAGCTCGACCGCCGCCGGGCCGAGTGGAAGCTGCCGCCGCCGCGCTACGAGACCGGCGCCCTGGCCAAGTACGCCAAGCTGGTCGGCTCGGCCGCCCAGGGCGCCGTCTGCGGGTAGACGGGGGCGGCTAGCCCAGCGAGACCGCGACCTTCTCCAGCTCGTCGAAGCTCGACTGCATGCCGGTCTCCATGCCGGAGTCGATGACCGCGTCGCGGACCTGCCGGGTCCCGTAGTCGCAGAGCTGGCTGAGCAGCGTGCGCCCGTCCATCTCGGTCAGCGTCGTCGTCACCACGCCGACGCCGTCCGGCGCGCCCTCGTAGATCTCGGTGTTCACGAGCCGGCCGGGCGCGTCGACCTCCCGGTACTCGCCGTGGAAGGCGACCTCGAACCCGCCGTCTGCGGTCATCACGTACCGCCAGGAGCCGCCGGGGCGCAGGTCGATCTCGGCCGAGGTGACGATGCCGTGGTTGCCGCCCCACCACCGCTTGACCAGCTCCGGCGTCGTGTACGCCTTCCACACCAGCCGGGCGGGCGCGTCGAACTCCCGCTCGATCAGGATCTGGGTGTCACCGGGCAGGGTCACCTTGGCCGTGCTGATGCTGGGCATCCTCTTCCTCCGTCAGCTCCTGGATCACGTCGTCCATCAGGTCGAACCGCTCGGACATGGCCCGCTCGAACGGGCGCAGCCAGTCGGAGATCGACCGCAGCGGCCCGGCGTCGAG
>DATINN010000395.1:0-2199 GCA_035474175.1 Mycobacteriales bacterium
TGCGGTTCCCGGACGGGCCGCCCGGGGTGGTGCCGGGCGAGAACGTGCCGCCGCGCCAGCTGACCTGGATGCGCTCGCCCGAGCGGCTGCCGGACGATCCCGCGCTGCACGCGTGCGCCGCGACGTACTTCTCCGATCTGCTGCTGCTGTCCACCGCGCTGCGCCCGCACCAGCGCGTGCTCGGTGACCCGCGGCTGCAGATGGCCAGCCTGGACCACGCGGTGTGGTTCCACGCCCCGTTCCGGGCCGACGACTGGCTCTGCTACCAGCAGGAGGGCCCGTGGGCGGGCGGCGCCCGGGCGCTGTGCCGGGGCTACCTGTTCGACCGGCACGGCACCCTGGTCGCGACCGTGATGCAGGAGGGCCTGATCCGGCTGCGGGACGCGCGATGAGGGAGCAGCGGCGGTCCCGCCGGGTCGCGATGACCGCGGCGGAGGTCGACGCCTTCCTGGGCGAGCAGCGGACCTGCCGGGTCGCCACCACCGGCGCCGACGGCCGCCCGCACGTCACCCCGCTGTGGTTCGCCTGGGACGGCCGGGCCCTGTGGCTGACCTCGCTGGTACGCAGCCAGCGCTGGACCGACCTGGCCCGCGATCCCCGCGTCGCGGTCGTGATCGACACCGGCGAGCTGTACGGCGAGCTGCGCGGGGTCGAGATCACCGGCACCGCGACCGCCGTCGGCGACGTGCCCCGCGGCGCCGGGCCGCACCCGGAGCTGGCCGGGCCGGAGCGCCTGTTCGCCCGCAAGTACGCCGGGGTCGACGAGTTCACCCCCGACGGCAAGCACGCCTGGCTCCGGGTCGACCCGGACAAGATGGTCAGCTGGGACTTTCGCAAGTTACGTTGAGGACATGGAGTTCCCGCCCCCGTCCGAGCGAGCGACCGAGCTGTACGACCGGATGCTCGCCTTCATGCGGGACAAGGTCCTGCCGGCCGAGGCCGACTACCAGGCGTACCGGGCGAAGGTCGGTCCGGAGGACCACTCGGTGCCGCCGGTGGTCGAGGAGCTGAAGGCCGAGGCCCGCCGGCGCGAGCTGTGGAACCTGTTCCTGCCCGCGGAGTCCGGCCTGACCCAGCTGGAGTACGCGCCGATCGCCGAGCTGTCCGGCTGGAGCCTGGAGATCGCCCCGGAGGCGATCAACTGCGCCGCCCCGGACACCGGCAACATGGAGCTGCTGCACCTGATCGGCACCGAGGCCCAGAAGCAGGAATGGCTGGCGCCGCTGCTGGACGGCACGATCCGGTCCGGGTTCGCGATGACCGAGCCCGACGTCGCCTCCTCCGACGCGCGCAACATCACCACCCGGATCGAGCGCGACGGCGACGACTACGTGATCACCGGTCGCAAGTGGTGGACCAGCGGCGCCCTCGACCCGCGCTGCAAGATCCTGGTCACGATGGGCAAGACCGACCCCGAGGCCGCGTCGTACCGGCAGCAGTCGATGGTCCTGGTCCCGGTCGACACCCCCGGCGTGACGATCGTGCGCGACCTGCCCGTGCTGGGCCGGCACGACCAGCACGGGCACGCCGAGGTCCGCTTCGACGGCGTCCGGGTCCCGGTGGGCAACATCCTGGGCGAGGAGGGCGGCGGGTTCGCCGCCGCCCAGGCCCGGCTCGGCCCGGGCCGGATCCACCACTGCATGCGGGCGCTGGGCGCGGCCGAGCGGGCGCTGGCCCTGATGGTGGCCCGGGCCAACTCGCGGGTCGCGTTCGGCCGGCCGCTGGCCGAGCAGGGCATGCTGCAGCAGCAGGTGGCCGAGTCCCGGCTGGAGATCGACCAGGCCCGGCTGCTCTGCCACGCCGCCTGCCAGGTCATCGACACCGCCGGCAACAAGGCCGCCCGCAACCTGGTCGCGATGGCCAAGGTCGCCTGCCCGCGGGCCGCGACCAACGTCATCGACCGGGCCATCCAGGTGCACGGCGGGGCCGGCATGTCCGACGACTTCCCGCTCGCGGCCATGTACGCCTGGCATCGCGCGATGCGCCTGTTCGACGGGCCGGACGAGGTCCACCTGCGCAGCATCGCCCGGGCCGAGCTGGGCAGCGAGGCGCTGCTGCCCCCGCTGCCGACGGCGGGCTCGTGATGGCCGTCGACCGGCTGCTGCCGACCGAGGAGGCGGCTACCACATTCACGTCAGCCGGGCGCGCTAGATCTTTAGCTTGGACAATTATCAGGACCTCATGCGTCCCTGCGATCGA
>DATINN010000396.1:0-5468 GCA_035474175.1 Mycobacteriales bacterium
CGATGGCGTAGTCGCCCCGGACCAGCCGGCCGACCATGGTCAGCCGGCCGACCGCGCACAGCGCCAGCCCGCCGCAGACCAGCAGCACCGGCAGCAGCCAGCGGCCGCCGGCCCGGGCCGCGACCAGCACGGCCACGGTCAGCGTGAGCACGGCGGCGGTCGCGTAGGGCACGCCGTACTCGCGGGCCAGCTCGGCGCCGCCGTCGCGGGCCAGGCCCGGGGCGATGACCAGGGCCCAGGCCGCCACCCCGAGCGCGGTGCCCACCATCAGCACGTCCAGCCCGAGCCGCAGCAGGTTGCCCCGGTCCAGCCGCCGGGCCGGCAGCTGCAGCAGCCCGACCAGCGCGACCAGGGTGGCCGCGATGAACAGCCCGGCGCTGACCCGGCTGGGCGTCGAGTCGCGCCGGCCCAGCTCGACCGCGATCCGGTACGCCTGCCCGAGCGACCAGATCGCGGCGCCGACGGCCAGCAGCAGCCAGGCCCGCCGGGCCCGGCCCGCGACCCGGGGCGCGGCCAGCGCGGCGGCGGCCGCGGCCAGCGCCGAGACCGCCAGCGCGGCGATGGCGCTGACTCCTCGGGCGCCCGGCAACCGCCAGGTCAGCCACACCGCCAGCACGACCAGCGCGACCCCGAGGACGGCCGCGGCCGCGACCCGGGACGCGACACCCCGGGACGGGGCGGGCGTCGGCTGCATTGGTAGGTATTAGCCGAACAACCCACCCGCGCACCAGCGAACCCCCCGCAAGGCCCTTACCGCCCGGTACGATCCGCGCCGTGACCAGCCCGCAGCTGACCGTGCCCGAGCGTGTGCTGGTCGTCGTCGCACATCCCGACGACGCGGACTTCGCCAACTCCGGGACCATCGCCGGCTGGACCGCCGCCGGCGTCCAGGTGGCGTACTGCATCGCGACGTACGGGGACGCGGGCGGTTTCGACGAGACGCCGCGGGACCAGATGCCGATCCTGCGCGAGCGGGAGCAGCGGGCCGCGGCGGCCGAGATCGGCGTGCACGACCTGACGTTCCTGGGCTACCCCGACGGCCAGCTGTACGTCACGCACGCGCTGCGCCGGGACATCGCCCGGCAGATCCGCCGGGTCCGCCCGCAGCTGATCCTCACCTCCACGCCCCAGCGCAACTTCCAGCGGATCGCGCCGTCGCACCCGGACCACATGGCCGTCGGCGAGGCGACGCTGTGCGCGGTCTACCCGGACGCGCGCAACCCGTTCGCGCACCCGGAGCTGCTGGCCGAGGAGGGGCTGGAGGCCTGGACGGTGCCGGAGGTGTGGGTGTCCGGCGGGGCCGAGGCCGACCACTGGGTGGACATCACCGACGTCTTCGACCGCAAGCTGGCCGCCCTGCGGGCGCACGCCAGCCAGACCGCGCACCTGGGCGAGGGCCTGGAGAAGATGCTGCGCGAGTGGAACGGCGCCAACGCGGCCGCCGCCGGCCTGCCGCTGGGCCGGCTGGCCGAGGCGTACCAGGTGCTGCCGACGGCCTGAGGTCCGCACCGCCGGGGCTGCTTGAGGGATTGGCACTCGGCGGTCTAGAGTGCCAACCGAGAGCGAACCTCCACCGACCCGGCACCCGCGACGACGGGTCGGCGGCCGCTCCAGCCTTGAACTCACCTACGAACCCCAGCTTCAGGAGGGGGAGTCAGCTCGTGACGACCGCCACCAAGGTCAACATCAAGCCGCTCGAGGACCGCATCGTGGTCCAGGCCAACGAGGCGGAGACCACCACCGCGTCCGGCCTCGTCATCCCGGACACCGCCAAGGAGAAGCCGCAGGAGGGCACCGTCATCGCGGTCGGCCCCGGTCGCTTCGACGACAAGGGCGAGAAGCGCATCCCGCTCGACGTGGCCGTCGGCGACGTCGTCCTCTACTCCAAGTACGGCGGCACCGAGATCAAGTACTCGGGCGAGGACTACCTGATCCTCTCCGCCCGCGACGTCCTCGCCGTCGTCGAGCGCTGACGCCCGACCTGAGACACACCCACCCGCCCCGGGGCCAGCAGGACGGCCCCGGGGCGGTGGTGGAGTGAGGACAGAACATGGCCAAGATCCTTTCCTTCGCCGATGACACCCGGCGGTCCCTCGAGGCCGGTGTCGACAAGCTGGCCGACACCGTCAAGATCACGCTCGGCCCGCGCGGCCGCAACGTGGTGCTGGACAAGAAGTTCGGGGCGCCCGTCATCACCAACGACGGCGTCACGATCGCGCGCGAGATCGAGCTGTCCGACCCGTACGAGAACCTGGGCGCGCAGCTGGCCAAGAACGTCGCGACCAAGACCAACGACGTGGCCGGTGACGGCACCACGACCGCCACCGTGCTGGCCCAGATCCTGGTGCACGAGGGCCTGCGCAACGTCGCCGCCGGGGCCAACCCGGCCGGCGTCAAGCGCGGCATGGACCTCGCCACCGAGGCCGTCACGAAGTACCTCGACTCGATCGCCGCCGACGTGGACACCGAGGACGCGATCTCCCACGTGGCGACCGTGTCGGGCCAGGACGCGACGATCGGCAAGCTGATCGGCCAGGCCGTCACCAAGATCGGCCGCAAGGGCGTCATCACGGTCGAGGAGTCCAACTCGATGGACACCGAGCTGGTGTTCACCGAGGGGATGCAGTTCGACAAGGGCTACATCTCGCCCTACTTCGTGACCGACCAGGAGAGCATGGAGGCCGTCTTCGACGAGCCGTACGTGCTCATCACCGGTCAGAAGATCAGCAGCCTGTCCGACCTGCTCCCGCTGCTGGAGAAGGTCGTGGCGGAGTCCAAGCCGCTGCTGATCATCGCCGAGGACGTCGAGGGCGAGGCGCTGTCCACCCTGGTGGTCAACGCCATCCGCAAGACGTTCCCGGCGGTCGCGGTGAAGGCGCCGTTCTTCGGCGACCGGCGCAAGTCGTTCCTGGAGGACCTGGCGATCGTGTCGGGCGGCCAGGTCGTGGCGCCGGAGGTCGGGCTCAAGCTCGACCAGATCGGCCTGGAGGTGCTGGGCCGGGTCCGCCGGGTCACCGTCACCAAGGACGAGACCACGCTGGTGGACGGCTACGGCGACGCGAGCGCGATCACCGACCGGATCGGTCAGATCGAGCGCGAGATCGAGGACACCGACTCCGACTGGGACCGCGAGAAGCTGCAGGAGCAGCTGGCCAAGCTCGGCAACGGCGTCGCGGTCATCAAGGTCGGCGCGGCCACCGAGGTCGAGCTGAAGGAGCGCAAGCACCGCATCGAGGACGCCATCTCGGCCACTCGGGCGGCGGTCGAGGAGGGCATCCTCCCCGGCGGCGGCTCCGCCCTGGTGCACGCGGCACAGGCGCTGGACTCGCTCTCGCTGGAGGGTGACGAGAAGACCGGCGCGGCGATCGTGCGCCGGGCGCTGGACGAGCCGCTGCGGCAGATCGCCCGGAACGCGGGCTTCGAGGGCTCCGTCGTCGTCAACCAGGTGCGCGAGTCGAAGCTCGGTCAGGGCTTCGACGCGGCCGTGGGTGACTACGCCGACCTGGCCGAGCGCGGGATCGTCGACCCGGTCAAGGTGACGAAGGCGGCGCTGGTCAACGCGGTGTCGATCGCCACGATGGTGCTGACCACCGAGGCGGCGGTCGTGGACAAGCCGGAGACGGCCGAGGCCGGCGAGCACGACGGTCACGGGCACTCCCACGGCGGGCACTCGCACCACCACTGATCACCGCACCACCAAGGCGGCTGCCCTGATCCGGGGCGGCCGCCTTTGTGCTCGTTGCGGGAGCCTGACGGACGGCGGCGCGCCGGCCGCCGGACTGCGGCGTCCTGGCAGGCGCGACGGCCGTCCTCGCAGCGACGGTCCACCGGTGCGGGGATGCGAAGGCGGCCGGCCCTGGAGGGGCGGCCGCCTTCGTGGTCGTGCCCTGGCGCACGAGAGGCGGCCGTCCCGGGTGGGGCGGCCGCCTGCGGGTGGGTCAGCGGGTCAGGTGCGCCCCGGTCGCGGCGGCGATCTCCTCGTCGCGCTCGGACTCGGACATGCCGCCCCACACCCCGTACGGCTCGCGGGCGGACAGCGCGTGCGCCCGGCACGGGTCGATCACCGGACAGTGGGAGCAGACCTCCTTGGCCGCGGTCTCCCGGGCGACCCGGGACGGCCCGCGCTCCCCCTCGGGGTGGAAGAACAAGCTGCTGTCCTTGCCCCGGCACGCACCCAGGAGCTGCCACTCCCACAGGTCCGCGTTCGGGCCGGGCAAGCGTCGTATGTCGGCCATGTCAGTCCCTCCGCGGCGGTGATGGGAGTAGAAAGCCCCCCGTCACCACGACCGTACAACCGAGTCATAGGTTGTTCAACCCCCGGAGGCCACAAGTTGCCGACCTCACCCGCCGCCACCGATGATGTGTCGGTGCCAGGCAAACCGGGGGCGGACCTGGACCCCGATCCCCCGGAGGCCAGGCTCACCGTCGCCGCCGTCGCCCGGAGGCTCGGCGTGGCCCCCGCGACCTTGCGGACGTGGGACCGGCGATACGGGCTCGGGCCTACCCTGCACAGCGCGGGTGCACACCGGCGATATTCACGTTCTGACATCGCCCGGCTGGAGGCGATGCGCCGGCTCGTCCTGGACGGCGTGCCGCCGGCCGACGCGGCCCGGCTCGCGGTCGAGACCGTGCCCCCGCCCCTGGACGGGCAGGACAGCCCGCCGCCGGGCCCCTCCGGGCGGCTGGGCGTGCTGGACCCGCCGCCGGAGGTCCGAGGTGCGGGCGGTCCGGGCGGGCGCGTGCTCGCCCTCCCGGGCGGCACCGCGGAGGTCCGCGGGCTGGCCCGGGCCGCGATGGCCCTGGACTCCCGGTCGCTGCGGGCGGCGCTGGACCGGGCCCTGGGCGAGCACGGCGTCATCACCACCTGGACCGAGCTGCTGAGCCCGGTGCTCGTCGCGGTCGGCGAGCGCTGGGCCGCGACCGGCGAGGGCATCGAGGTCGAGCACCTGCTGGCCGAGACGGCGGCGACCGCGCTGCGGGCGGTCGCCACCGACGCGCCCGAGCCCCGCAACGGCCGGCCGGTGCTGCTGGCCTGCGCCCCGGACGAGAGCCACAGCCTGCCGCTGGCCGCGCTGGCGGCGGCGCTGGCCGAGACCGGGATCGGTGTCCGGCTGCTCGGCGGCGGCCTGCCGGCGACGGCGCTGGCGGCGGCGGTCCGCCGGACCGGGCCCGCGGTGCTGCTGGTCTGGGCCCAGCTGTCCCGGCACGCCGACGTCCGGGTGCTGGACGGGCTGCCGGTGCTGCGGCCGCCGGTGGCGGTCCTGGCCGGCGGCGCGGGCTGGCGGGGGCGGCGCCTCCCGGCCCGGGTGGCGTACGTCGCGGACCTGACCGCCGCGGTCGGCCTGGTCACCCGCGCCGTCGGCGGCTGAGTGCGCCCGCTCCCCGACCCGGCGCCGGGCCACCCGGACCGGCCACCCGAGCCCGCGTCCCACCCACGCACGTCCAGCGCCGAGCCGAGGCCGGCCGGG
>DATINN010000397.1:0-3555 GCA_035474175.1 Mycobacteriales bacterium
TACTGGCTGTCCGCGGTGATGTCCCGGTAGACGGCGGCCATCCCGCCGGTGCACAGCCCGTCGACGTCCCGGCCGACCAGCTGGCGGCCGAGCTGCTGGGCCGCGCGCACACACAGGTCGGTGCCGCGGCCGATGGTGAAGGTCAGGCCGTGCCCGGTCAGGTCCGGCTCGTCGGTGTGCAGCACCACGTACGCGGCCGAGTAGTCCCCGTCCGGGTTCATCGCGTCCGAGCCCTCGCCGGTGGCGGACGTGGGGAACCGGATGTCCAGGACCTCGACCGAGACGACTCGGGGCATCAGCGGAACTCCGATTCATCCTATGACTACCGGCGCGGACGTTACGAGCAGGTTCCTCGTCTGTCAATAACGACGACCGCCACCAAGAGAGGTGGGACCTTTACAGCTCACGTGCGACCGTGCCAGGCTCGGCCCACGACGGATCACCTGCGGTCGAGCCAGGAGGCGGCATGGGGGACTTCGACGCGGCGGTCGCGGTGGTGACGGGCGGGGCGTCCGGCATCGGGCTGGCCACCGCGCTGCTGCTGGCCGAGCGGGGTGCCCGAGTCGCCGCGCTGGACATCGCCCCGGACGGCGTGCCGGAGCCGCTGGCCGGGATCCGCTGCGACGTCTCCGACGCCGCCTCGGTGGATGCGGCCGTGGCCGAGGTCGTCCGCCGGTTCGGCCGGCTCGACGTGCTGGTCAACAACGCCGGCATCGGGGCCCAGGGCACGGTGGCCGACAACCCCGACAGCGAGTGGGCCCGGGTGCTGGACGTCAACGTCGTCGGCATGGCCCGGGTCAGCCGGGCCGCGCTGCCGCACCTGCGCCGCTCGGACCGGGCCGCGATCGTCAACACCTGCTCCATCGCGGCCACCGCCGGGCTGCCCCAGCGCGCGCTGTACTCGGCCAGCAAGGGTGCCGTGCTCGCGCTGACCCGCGCCATGGCCGCCGATCACCTGGCCGAGGGCATCCGGGTCAACTGCGTCAACCCGGGCACGGCCGACACCCCCTGGGTCGGCCGGCTGCTCGCCGCCGCGGCCGACCCGGACGCCGAGCGGGCCGCGCTGGAGGCCCGGCAGCCGAGCGGCCGGCTGGTGACCGCGGCCGAGGTCGCGCACGCGATCGCCTACCTCGCCGGGCCCGGCGCCGGGTCCACGACCGGGATCGAGCTGGCCGTGGACGGCGGCATGTCCGGGCTCCGGCTGCGCCCGCGGCCGGCCGCTCCGCCCGAGCCCACCCCGTGACCGGGGCGGCTCCCGTCGGGCCGGCACCGTGACCGGGCCCGCTCCCGTCGGGCCCGCGTCCCTGCGGGGGCTGGGGCGCAGTGGCGTCCCGGTCGACCGGATCGGCTTCGGCGGCGCCGCCATCGGAGGCCTGTACGAGCCGGTCGGCGAGCAGCAGGCGGCCGGGACCCTGGCGGCGGCGTGGTCGGCCGGCACCCGGTTCTTCGACACCGCCCCGCACTACGGGGCCGGCCTGGCCGAGCGCCGGCTGGGCGCGTTCCTGCGCACCCGGCCCCGGGACGACTACGTGGTCAGCACCAAGGTCGGCCGCCTGCTGGAGCCGACCGACGGGCCCGGCGAGCCGGACGTCTTCCGCGGCGCCCCGGCGCTGGTGCGGCGGCGGGACTACTCGGCCGACGGCGTGCGCCGGTCGGTGGCGGCCAGCCTGGAGCGCACCGGGCTGGACCGGTTCGACGTGCTGCTGATCCACGATCCGGACGAGCACTGGGAGCAGGCGCTGTCCGGGGCGTACCCGGCCCTGGAGCGGATGCGGGCCGAGGGCACGGTCCGGGCGATCGGCGCCGGCATGAACCAGACCGCCATGCTGGTCCGGTTCGTGCGGGAGACCGACGTGGACTGCGTGCTGGTCGCCGGCCGGTACAGCCTGCTGGACCGGTCCGCGGCCGCCGAGCTGCTCCCGCTGTGCCAGCAGCGCGGGGTCGGGGTGCTGGTCGGCGGCGTGTTCAACAGCGGCATCCTGGCCGCCCCGGGTCCGGACGCGACGTACGACTACCGGCCCGCGCCGGCGGCGGTGCTGGACCGCGCGGTCGCGCTGCGGGACCGGTGCGCCGCGTACGGGGTGCCGCTGGCGGCCGCGGCGCTGCAGTTCCCGCTCCGGCACCCGGCCGTCACCGGCATCGTGGTCGGGGCCCGCAGCGCGGCCGAGGTCGAGGCCAACGCGGCCCTGGCCACGCTGCCCGTCCCGGCCGAGCTGTGGGCCGAGCTGGACGACGAGGGCGGGGTGGGCGACCGGTGACCGGCTCGGTCGACGCCCACCACCACCTGTGGGACCTCGCCGTCCGGGACCAGGACTGCTGCGGCCCGCCGGCGAGCTGGTGCACCTGGGTCTGCGTCCCGGGCTCAGGCCTGCGGCAGCCAGGGATACCGCGCTGTGTCGCCTCCGGCGTAGTCGGGATCCAGGTAGATGAAGCACCGCTGGATCAGGAAGTCCCGGATCTCGAAGACGTCGCACCAGCGGCCGGCGCCCCACTCCGGCACACCGGCACGCCACGGCCCGTCCTTGTGCTCCCCATGGCTGGTGCCCTCGACGACGAAGGTGTCCGAGCCGGAGAAGACGTAGTTGAGTTCGGAGTAGTGGTGGTGGATGGACGAGATGGTGCCGCCGACATCGGTGAACAGCCGACCGATCTGCTCCTTGCCGGTGGCCAGGCCCCACTTGGGGAACATGACCTGCGCGTCGTCGGCGAAGAGGTCCAGGATGCTGCCCCCGGTGGACGTCACCCCGCCGTTGTCGAACGCCTTGAGGTATTCGACGGCAACGGACTTGCGCTGCTCATCGGTCATGGTCAGCCTGGATACGGCCATGGTCGGTGCTCCCCTGCTGTCGCGGTCAGCCGTTGCGTCGCGGTGGCGGTCAGCCGCCGTGGTGGTGCGCTACAGCCCCTTCCTACCGCGTGACATCGAGGACTGCGCCGCCCGACCGGGGGCTGCGCGGGGCCGCCCGGCACCGGCGCCCGGCTCGGACAGGCGATGGAGACGCTGTTTCCCGGCTCGAGCGACCGGGCGGGATGGGCGCGAATTGTCGGTGGCCGGCGCTAGGGTCCCAACCCTGCGAAAGGAGTCGAGATGAGCGGCGTACGAGCGCTCGTAGGGACACGCAAGGGTGCGTTCGTGCTGACGGCGGACGCGCAGCGCAAGCACTGGGACGTCGAGGGCCCGCTCTTCGCGGGCTGGGAGATCTACCACGTCGCCGGTTCCCCGGCCGACCCGGACCGGATCTACGCATCGCAGTCGTCGGGCTGGTTCGGCCAGCTCATCCAGCGCTCCGACGACGGCGGCCGGACGTGGGAGCAGGTGGGCAGCCGGTTCGACTACGACGGCGTCCCCGGCACCCACCAGTGGTACGACGGGACCCCGCATCCGTGGGAGTTCGCCCGCGTCTGGCACCTCGAACCGTCGCTGACCGACCCCGACACCGTCTACGCGGGGGTCGAGGACGCCGCGCTCTTCAAGTCCGTCGACGGCGGCCAGGAGTGGGCCGAGCTGCCCGGGCTGCGCGAGCACGGGTCCGGTCCGTCCTGGCAGCCCGGGGC
>DATINN010000398.1:0-8537 GCA_035474175.1 Mycobacteriales bacterium
CCGCGGTGCGCGGCCGCGTCGATGCCGAAGGCACCCCCGGAGACCACCGCCCAGCCCCGCCGGCCCAGGTCGCTGCCCAGGTTGGCCGCGACGTGCGACCCGTACGGGGTGGCGCTGCGGGAGCCGACCACCGCCACGGCTCGGGCGAAGGCCGCATCCAGCCGCGGTGCGCCCAGCGCCCACAGCGCCAGCGGCGGGGTCAGCTCGACCCGCTCCTCGTCCGGCCCGAAGCGGCGGCCCTCCCGCCGCTCCCGGCCGTACGCGAGCTGCATCGGATGCAGGGCCTCGTCCGGCCACTCCCGGTCCTCCGGGGTGACCAGCCGGGCGCCCAGCCGCTGCGCGTCGGCCAGGTCGCCGGCCGCCCGGTCCTGCCGCCGCCGGGCCTCGGCCAGCGCCAACACCGCCCCGGCGGCCGACCCCGACCGCAGCAGGCGCACCGCCTCCACCGGGCCGACGTCGCTCACCAGGTCGAACAGCGCACCCCGGCCCGGCTCCGCCGCCCGCGTCAGCCACGCCCGAGCCAGCCGCACCTCCGCCGCCGACGGCCCCTTCACGCCGCCGACCCGTTCATCCGGAGCTCCAGCGGGTGCGGAGGGCCACGGCTTCGTCGATGTCCTCGCGGGTGGGGCGCTCGTGGCCGGCCAGGTCGCCGACCGACCACGCGATGCGCAGGATCCGGTCGTAGCCGCGGGCGCTCAGCTCGCCGCGGTCGAGGCGGACGTCGGCGGCGGCCGTCGTGGACGCCGGCAGCCGCCAGCGGGTGCGCAGCTGCGGACCGGGCACGTCGGCGTTGATGCGCCAGCCCGTGCCCCGCAGCCGCTCCGCCGCCACCGAGCGCGCCGCCGCCACCCGGGCCGCGACGAGCGCGGAGGACTCCGCCGCCGACATCCCCTCCAGCAGGTCACCCGGCGCCACCGGCTCCAGCCCCACCTGCAGGTCGATCCGGTCCAGCAGCGGCCCGGAGAGCCGGCCGAAGTAGCGCCGCTTCGCCGTCGACGTGCACCGGCACTCCGCCTCCCCGGCCGGCGCCGCGCACGGGCACGGGTTGGCCGCCATCACCAGCTGGAAGCGGGCCGGATAGCGCGCGACCCCGCCGGACCGGGCGATCGCCACCTCGCCGCTCTCCAGCGGCTGCCGCAGCGCGTCCAGCACGCCGGACTGGAACTCCGGCGCCTCGTCCAGGAACAGGATCCCGCGGTGCGACAGCGACACCGCGCCGGGACGGGCCTGCCCGGAGCCGCCGCCGACCAGGGCCGCGGCGCTGGCCGTGTGGTGCGGCGCCTGGTAGGGCGGGCGCTGCAGCAGCGGCGCGTCCGCGGACAGCAGCCCGGCCACCGAGTGCACCGCCGTCACCTCGAGCGCCTCGTCGATCTGCAGCGGCGGCAGCACCCCGGGCAGCCGCTCGGCCAGCATCGTCTTGCCCGACCCGGGCGGACCGGTGAACAGCAGGTGGTGCCCGCCGGCCGCCGCCACCTCGACCGCGCGCCGCCCGACGGCCTGCCCGACCACGTCGCGCAGGTCCGGCCCCGGCCTCTCCCGCCGGGGCCGGACCGGCGCCTGCGTCACCGCCCGCTCCGGCTGGCCGCGCAGGAACGCCAGCAGGTCGGCCAGGTCGCCCGCCCCGCGCACGTCGACCCCGGGCACCAGCGTCGCCTCGGCCAGGTTGTCGGCCGGCACCACCACCCGGCGGATCCCGGTCCGGGCGGCCGCGATCACCGCCGGCAGCACGCCCCGGGTCGAGCGCAGCCGCCCGTCCAGGCCGAGCTCGCCCAGCAGGACCACCGAGCCGAGCTGCGCCGCCGGCACCGCCCCGGCCGCCGCCAGCACCCCCACCGCCAGCGCGACGTCGAACATCGACCCCCGCTTCGGCAACGTCGCCGGCAGCAGCGCCAGCGTCATCCGCCGGGTCGGCCAGGTCTCGCCGGAGTTGACGATCGCGGCCCGGATCCGGTCCCGGGCCTCGTGCAGGGCGGCGTCGGGCAGGCCGATCATCGTGATGCCGGGCAGCCCGTCGGCCAGGTCGGCCTGGATCTCGACCAGCTGACCCTCGATGCCGAGCACGGCCACCGACACCGTCCGGGCGAGCGTCATCAGAACGCGTCCTTCAGGTGCCGCACGACCGGGTCGCCGTCGCGCCGGCGGACCACGGTGACCACGTCGAAGCGCAGGTCGCGCCAGCCCAGGCCGTGCGCGGCCAGCCAGCGCAGCCCGAGGCGGCGCAGCCGGGCCGACTTCGGCCCGGTCACCGCCTCGGCCGGGTCACCGAACCCCGGGCCGGACCGGGTCTTCACCTCGCAGAACACGAGCGTGTCGCCGTCAGCGGCGACGATGTCGATCTCGCCCTCGGCGCAGCGCCAGTTGCGGTCGAGGATGCGCAGCCCGGCGGCCTCCAACCGCCGGGCCGCAAGATCCTCGCCGAAGCGCCCGATCGCTCCCTTGACCCGTCCCACGAGTCCTCCCCTCGTCGGGGACGAGCCTCGTCAGGAACAACCGGACGAACCAGGCCGGATCACGGGACTGTGGACGGCCGACCGGCCTGTGGAGAACCGTTCGAAGGGAGAGAAGGCCGGCTCAGGCCGGGTCGTCCGGCTCCGGCAGCCGTACGCCCTCGACCGGCTCCGCCGTCTCCGACGTGCCGTGCAGGGAGCGGACCGGTGGCGCGGTCCCTTCCGGGACCGAGGCCGGGGCGGCCGGGATCGAGGCGTCGTCAGGGTCGGGGGCGGGCTCTTCGCGCGTCATGCCGGAGGACCTACCCCGATCAGGCGTCCGGGACCTCGAGGTCGGGCTTCTCCAGCTCCTCGACGTTGACGTCCTTGAACGTCACGACGCGCACGTTCTTGACGAAGCGGGCCGGCCGGTACATGTCCCAGACCCAGGCGTCGCTCATCCGCAGCTCGAAGTAGACCTCGCCGTCGGCGTTGCGGACCTGCAGGTCGACCGCGTTGGCCAGGTAGAAGCGGCGCTCGGTCTCGACCACGTAGGCGAACTGCCGCACGATGTCCCGGTACTCCCGGTACAGCTGCAGCTCCATGTCGGTCTCGTACTTCTCGAGATCCTCGGCACTCATGCCCGCTCCTCGGACAGGCCGGTCCCCGCGAGCTCGGACCGACCAGCCCTCGTCGCTCTCCGCTCGCGCTGCGAGCCCTCGCGCTCTCTCATGCCCGCACGCCTTCTTCCACGGACACATCTTCGCGCACCGGCGGCACGAACACCGCACGCCCCCCGACGCGCCGGACGTTGACGTAGGAGAACCGGTGCTCGGGACACGGCCCGTGCCGCATCAGGGCGGCCGCGTGCACCGGCGTCACGTAGCCCTTGTGGGTCGCGAACTCGTACTCCGGCCACTGCTCGTGCATCTGGACCATGATCCGGTCCCGGGTCACCTTGGCCAGCACCGACGCGGCCGCGATGCAGGCGACGGTCGCGTCGCCCTTGGGCACGGCCAGGGCCGGCACGGTCAGGCCGCGGACGGGGAAGCCGTCGGTCAGCACGTACGCCGGGGCGGGGTCGAGCCGGGCCACCGCCCGCCGCATGCCCTCGATGTTCATGACGTGCAGCCCCTGCCGGTCGACGTCGCCGGCCGGGATGACCACCACCGAGAACGCCACCGCCCGCCGGACGACCTCGGCGTAGACCTCCTCGCGGACGGCCGGGTTGAGCAGCTTGGAGTCGTTGAGCCCGGGCACCTGGCCGCGCTTGCCGTCGGGCAGCACGCAGGCGGCCACCACCAGCGGCCCGGCGCAGGCGCCGCGGCCGGCCTCGTCGGTGCCGGCGACCAGCGGGAACCCGCGCCGGCGCAGCGCGCCCTCGCACGCCCACAGCCCGGCGTCCCGGCGTACCAGGGCACGAGGGGGTCTCAACGGGTCGGTCATCGCACCGCGAAGGGTACTCAGCGGTGCCGCCCCGGCGGCGGGCCGATCACCGCGCCCGCCGTCGGCGCCGGGTCGAGGTCAGCGCGACCGCGGCCACCAGCACGACGGGGATCCCGACCAGCAGCGGCAGCGTGTACGGCGCGCGGCCGCCGCCGCCACCGAAGTCCGACGGCGTCCCCAGCGTCGCCCACCGCCCCACCGGCCAGATGATCACGAACGCCTTGCCGATCACGTTGTCGACCGGGATCGTCCCCTGGTCGGCGTCGTTGAGGTGGGCCCGGGAGTCGGCGGACTCGTCCCGGTGGTCGCCCATCACCCACAGCCGCCCGGCCGGCACCGTCACCGGCCCGAACGGGATCTCCTCGAAGGACGGGTCGGTGGAGAACACGTACGGCTCGTCCAGGCCGCGGCCGTCGACCTCGACCCGGCCCTGCTCGTCGCAGCACTGCACGGTCTGCCCGCCGACCGCGATCACCCGCTTGACGAAGTCCTTCTCACCCGGCGTGGCCACCCCGAACGTGCCGGCGACGGCCCGCAGCGCCCGCTGCACCGCGTTGCCCGGCTCCTGCGGCACGATCTCCGGCGCCCACGACTCCGGGCCCTTGAAGACCACGATGTCGCCCGCCCGCGGGTCGTGCAGCCGGTAGGTGACCTTGTTGACCAGCACCCGGTCGCCGGAGCAGCCGGGGCAGCCGTGCAGCGTCTGCTCCATCGACCCGGACGGGATGAAGAACGCCTTGACCAGGAACGTGTTGATCAGCAGCGCCAGCACGACCGCGATCACCAGCAGGACCGGCAGCTCCCGCCAGAACGAACCCCGCTTCTTCGGGGCCGGCCGGTGCGGCTCGGGCTCGGCGGGCTGCGGCGGCGTCCCCACCGGGGTCTCGTCGGACACCCGGCAACCCTACGGGGACAGCTGTGAGCCCGGCGTCAGCGGGTGACCGGGTCCCGCTTCTCCTTGATCTTGGCGGCCTTGCCGCGCAGGTCACGGAGGTAGTAGAGCTTGGCCCGGCGGACGTCGCCGCGCGTGGCGACCTCGATCTTCTGGATGACCGGGGTGTGCACCGGGAAGGTGCGCTCCACGCCGACGCCGAAGCTGACCTTGCGGACGGTGAAGGTCTCCCGCACGCCGCTGCCCTGCCGGCGGATGACGACGCCCTGGAAGAGCTGCACCCGCTCGCGGGAACCCTCGACGACACGGACGTGCACCTTCAGCGTGTCACCGGGGCGGAAGTCCGGGACGTCGGTGCGCAACGACTCGGCGTCCAGGGCATCCAGGGTGTTCATCTCGGCGCTTCCTTCGTACGACAGGCGCGCGGACACGCGCGCCGGGGGCTCTCGGTCAGGGGCGTCGGGGCACGTTCCGGCCCGCGACAACCCGTCCAGGGTGCCACACCGGGCCGACCATTGCGAAACCAGCCCCCTCGGTCCAGAGCCCGGCCCCCTCGGTCCAGAGCCCCGCCCCTCGGTCCAGGGCCCCGCCCCTCAGTCCAGGGCGTCAGTCCAGGGCGTCAGTCCAGGGCGTCAGTCCAGGGCGTCAGTCCAGGGCGTCAGTCCAGGGCGTCGCGGTCCCGTTCGGTCAGCTCGGCCGCCGCCAGCAGGTCCGGCCGCCGGCGCGCGGTGCGCCGCAGCGACTCGTCCCGGCGCCAGCGGGCGATCGCGCCGTGGTCGCCGGACAGCAGCACGTCCGGCACCGGCAGGTCGTGCCAGGACGGCGGCCGGGTGAAGACCGGATACTCCAGCAGGCCGCCGGCGTGCGACTCCTCGGTCAGCGATTCCGGGTTGCCCAGGAACCCGGGCAGCAGCCGGGCCACCGCCTCGATGATCACCAGCACCGCGGCCTCGCCGCCGGCCAGCACGTAGTCGCCGATGGAGACCTCGTCCACCCGCATCCGGGTCGAGGCCCAGGACACCACCCGCTGGTCGATCCCCTCGTACCGGCCGCAGCCGAGGACCAGCCACGGCTCGGCCGCCAGCTCGTGCGCCAGCGCCTGCGTGAACGGCCGCCCGGACGGCGTCGGCACCACGAACCGCGCGCTCTCCCCGGACGGGACCAGCTCCGACAGCGCCAGCCCCCACGGCTCCGGGCGCATCACCATCCCCGCTCCCCCGCCGTACGGGGTGTCGTCGACGGTGCGGTGCCGGTCGGACGTCCACTGCCGCAGGTCGTGCAGCCGGACGTCGAGCAGCCCGCGCTCGACCGCCTTGCCCAGCAGGGAGACACCCAGCGGCCCGGACAGGTAGTCGGGGACGATCGAGACGACGTCAACCCGCACGGGAGACCCTCACAGGTCGAACAGCCCCTCCGGCGCGGCCACCACGACCCGCCCGGCCGGCACGTCCACCGCCGGCACCATCTCCCGGACGAACGGCACCAGGTGCTCGCGCTCGTCGGCGTCGGTGACCACCAGCAGGTCCGAGGCGGCCGAGTGCACCACGTCGGTGATCGTGCCCAGGGCGCTGCCGGCCGCGTCCACGGCGGCCAGGCCGACGAGCTGGTGGTCGTACCACTCGTCGTCCTCGCCCAGGTCCGGCAGCGACTCGGAGTCGACCACGAGGACGGTGCCGCGCAGCGCCTCCGCGCCCTCCCGGGAGCCGACGCCCTCGAAGTGGACGACGATCCCGCCGGAGCGGGGGTGCACGTCGGCCACGGTCAGCGGGCCGCGGGCCGCCGGGTCCGTACGCAGCGACGACCCGGGCGCGAACCGCGCGTCCGGGTCGTCGGTGCGTACTTCCACGGTGACCGCGCCGTTGATGCCGTGCGGCTTGCCGACCCGGCCGACCACGAGGTCCACGAGGGACTCAGTCGGTGTCGACCACGTCGACGCGCACGCCGCGGCCGCCGATGCCGGCGACCACCTGGCGCAGCGCCTTGGCGGTGCGGCCGCTGCGGCCGATCACCTTGCCGAGGTCCTCGGGGTTGACCCGGACCTCCAGCCGCTTGCCGCGGCGGGAGGTGACCAGGTCGACCCGTACGTCGTCCGGGTGCTCGACGATGCCCCGGACCAGGTGCTCGAGAGCAGCCTCGAGCACTTACGCCTCCGGAGTGGCGGCCGGAGCCTCAGCCGCCGGAGCCTCGGCCGGCGCGTCCGAGGGGGCGGCGGCCGGCGCGTCGGCGGTCTTCTTCGGCGCCCGCTTGCGCGGGGTGGTGGCCTCGCCGCCGGAGCCGGAGCTGCTCAGCGTCTCGCGGGCCGCCTCCTCGAACGCGGCCCGGCGGTCGGGCTTGGGCGCGGCGACCAGCATGGGCGGCGGCGCGGCCTCGCCCTTGAACTTCTGCCAGTCGCCGGTCACCCGCAGGATCGCGGCCACCGACTCGGTCGGCTGCGCGCCGACGCCGAGCCAGTATTGGATCCGGTCGGAGTCGACCTTGATGACCGACGGGTCGTTCTTCGGGTGATACTCGCCGACCGCCTCGATCGACCGGCCGTCCCGCTTGGTGCGGGCGTCGGCGACGACGATGCGGTAGTGCGGCTCGCGCATCTTGCCGATGCGCATGAGCTTGATCTTGGTGGCCACGGGTGTGACTGCTCCAGTGCTCGAAAACGGGTGGGCGGCCGGACCCGCGAGTGGGGCACGCGGACGGTCACCAGGAGGGGCGGACGCACTCCGGGTTGAGAGGGACCCGATGAGCGCTCGCACTCAGCTGGCCATTGTGCCAGATCACCAGGACTCCACGGGACGGCCCCGCTCCAGGCGGAGCAGATGGTCGGTCCGCTCCACCACCCGCGGGTCGTGCGAGGACACCACGAAGGCCACGCCCTCCCCGCCGAGGTCGGCGACGGCCGCCAGCACCCGGTCGGCCGACGCGGAGTCCAGCTCGGCCGTGGGCTCGTCGGCGATGACGATCGAGGGCCGGCCCAGCACCGAGCAGGCCACCGCCAGCCGCTGCTGCTCGCCGCCGGAGAGCTGGTCGGGCCGGTGCCGGGCCCGGTGGGTGAGCCCGAGCAGGGCCAGCAGCCGGTCGATCTCGGCCGGCTCGGCCCGCACGCCCCGCAGCCGACCGGCGAAGCGCAGCTGCTCGGTCGCGTCCAGGGACGCGACCAGGTTGGCCGACGGGTCCTGGAACAGGTAGCCGATCTCGGTCCGGCGCAGCAGCCGCCGGCCCCGGGTCCCGACGCAGCCGACCTCCTCGCGCCGGATCCGTACGGACCCGGTGCTGGGCCGGTCGACCAGGGCCAGGATCCGCAGCAGCGACGACTTCCCGGACCCGGACGGGCCGACCACGGTGGTCACCCGCCCGGCCGGGAACTCCTTGTCGACGCCGTCCAGCCCGGTCACCGGCGCCCCCGCCACCCGGTAGACCTTGGTCAGGTCGTTGCACGCCGCCGCGATGTCCACCCGGGGCTCGAAGGTCCGGTGGCTCATTCCACTCCTCGCAGCACGTCGGCGGCCCGGGCCCGGTCCGCCACCAGCTGGGTCGACAGGGCGCCGAGCAGGACCAGCAGCACCGCGCCGGCCAGCACCGCGAGGACGGCGGGGGTCGAGACGAGCAGCACGGCCCGGTACGGCGGGCGCCCCGGCTCCAGCCGCAACACCCGCACCGCCGGCGCCAGCACCAGCCGGGCCAGCGCGACCCCGGTGACGGCGCCCACGCCCACCGCGACGACCAGCTCGGTCAGCAGCGAGGCCAGGTGGGCCTGGCGGGTCAGGCCCATCCGCCGGCTC
>DATINN010000399.1:0-2145 GCA_035474175.1 Mycobacteriales bacterium
GGTGCGGCCGCTGCGGCTGCTGGACGAGCTGCTGGCGATCCCCGCCCGCGGGCTGACCAACGTCGGCTTCCCGCTGCAGGTCGCGGCCCGGGAGCTGGCCCGCAGGCCGACCCGGGACGCGCGGGTGGTGCTGCTGTCGGACTGCGTGCACAACGCCGGTCCGGACCCGCGGCCGTTCGCGGCCCGGCTGCCGCGCCTGGACGTGCTGCTGGACACCGTGGGCGAGCACGACCTCGACCTCGGCCGCGAGCTGGCGGCGGCCGGTCGCGGCCGGCTGCTGCGGGTACGCCACCACCGAGACGTCGCCCCGGCGCTGAGCCGGGTCTTCGCCGCCTGATCACCAAGGAGATCCCATGCCCAACGAGTGGTTCGAGTCGGTCGCGGAGGCGCAGCGGCGGGCGCAGAAACGGCTGCCCAAGTCCGTCTACATGGCCCTGATCGCCGGCTCCGAGCACGGCACGACGCTGAAGGACAACGTCAACGCGTTCTCCGAGCTGGGGCTGGCGCCGCACGTGGTCGGGCTGCGCAACGAGCGCGACCTGTCCACCACCGTGATGGGGCAGCAGCTGGCCCTGCCGGTGATCTGTTCCCCCACCGGGGTGCAGGCCGTGCACCCCGACGGCGAGGTCGCGGTGGCCCGGGCCGCGGCCAACCGGGGCACCGCGATGGGGCTGTCCTCGTTCGGCTCCAAGCCGGTCGAGGAGGTCGTCGCGGCCAACCCCAAGACGTTCTTCCAGCTCTACTGGGCCGGCAGCAAGGACCAGATCGAGGCCCGGATGGAGCGGGCCAAGCGGGCCGGCGCCGTCGGCCTCATCGTCACGCTGGACTGGTCGTTCTCGATGGGACGGGACTGGGGTTCGCCGGTCATCCCGGACGCGATGAACCTCAGGACGATGATCAAGTTCGGCCCGCAGGCACTGGCCCGGCCGCGCTGGTTCTACACCTGGGCCAAGACGCTGCGCCCGCCGGAGCTGACCGTGCCCAACATGGCCGACGGCGACGGTCCGGCCCCCACGTTCTTCGGCGCGTACGGGCAGTGGATGCAGGCGACGCTGCCGACCTGGCAGGACGTGGCCTGGCTGCGGGAGAAGTGGGGCGGGCCGTTCATGCTCAAGGGCGTGATGCGGGTGGACGACGCCAGGCGGGCGGTCGACGCCGGGGTGACCGCGATCTCGGTGTCCAACCACGGCGGCAACAACCTGGACGGCACGCCGGCCAGCATCCGGGCCCTGCCGGCCGTGGTGGACGCGGTCGGCGACCAGGTCGAGGTCGTGCTCGACGGCGGCATCCGGCGCGGGTCCGACGTGCTCAAGGCCGTGGCGATGGGGGCCCGGGCGGTCATGATCGGGCGGGCGTACCTGTGGGGGCTCGCCGCCAACGGCCAGGCCGGGGTGGAGAACGTGCTGGACATCCTGCGGTCCGGTGTGGACAGTGGGCTGCTCGGGCTGGGGCACTCCACGCTGAAGGACCTGTCCCGCAAGGATCTGATCATCCCGGCCGACTTCATCCGTAAGCTCGGAGCCGATGCTGGCTGACCTCACCTCGCCGGAGGTCGCGGCGCGGGGCGACGTGGTGCTGGCCGTGCCGGTCGGGTCGACCGAGCAGCACGGGCCGCACCTGCCGCTGTCCACCGACACGGACGTCGCCGTCGCGCTGGCCCGCGGGCTGGCCGCGCGGCGCCCGGGCGTCGTCGTCGCCCCGGCCCTGCCGTACGGGTCGAGCGGGGAGCACGCCGGGTTCGCCGGCACGCTGTCGATCGGCGCCGCGGCGACGGAGCTGGTGCTGGTCGAGCTGGGCCGCTCGGCGCTCCCGGCGTCCTTCGCGCGGCTGCTGCTGGTGTCCGCGCACGGCGGCAACGCGGGGCCGGTGACCGCGGCGGTGCGGCTGCTGCGGTCGGAGGGGCGGGACGTGCGGGCCTGGTCGCCGCGGTGGGACGGGGACGCGCACGCCGGGCGGACCGAGACGTCGGTGCAGCTGGCGCTGGCCCCGGACCGGGTCCGGGCCGGGCCGGCCGCGGCCGGCGACCCCGATGGCGGCCGCGCCGGGTTCCGGCCGTATGCCGGGCTGTTCGCGGTCGAGGGCATCGGCGCCGCCGTCCGCGGCCCGGTGCACCGGCACCTGGCCCTGCTGGCCGACGCCCTCGGC
>DATINN010000400.1:0-1595 GCA_035474175.1 Mycobacteriales bacterium
ACCCGCTCGTCGAAGTGGTCCTCGTGCGTGTGCGACACGTAGAGGTAGTCGAACGAGGTGCCGGTCACCTCCGGCAGCAGCGGGCGGTTGTCCGGGTACGGGAACCAGGAGCCGAGGAAGGCCGGGTAGAACCAGGGATCCATGAGCAGCCGCACGCCGGCCGCCTCGACGACGAACCCGGCGTGTCCGAGGTAGCGAACGCTGACCATCTCAGTGCGCTCCGATGGACCGCACCGGCGGGCGATGCCGGCGACGCCCTGACGTGCCCTCCGCGCTCATGACTGTTCCCCCCACCAGGCGCCGGTCGGCCGGCCCCTCCCCGAGTCCGTCCTGCTGCACTGGCTGCCGCGGCACACGAGTGCCGCGGGCAGTCCCCCCAGAGCGAGGTTGACGCTAGCGCGTTACGGATTTCTGCTCAGGCGAATGGGAAAAACAGGATGATAACCCAGCGTAACCAGACGGTCGCTAGTCGTTGTAGCGGTTCTGGGCCGCTTCCAGGCCGTCCCGCACCAGGGCCTCGACCGCGTCGGCGGCCCGGTCGACCTCGAACTCCAGGTCCTTGCGCTCGGCCGCGGAGAAGTCACGCAGCACGTAGTCGGCCGGGTCCATCCGGCCCGGCGGCCGGCCGATGCCGAACCGCACCCGCAGGTATTCCCGGGTGCCCAGCGACTTGGTGATCGAGCGCAGCCCGTTGTGGCCGTTGTCGCCGCCGCCGCGCTTGAGCCGCAGCGTCCCGTACGGCAGGTCGAGCTCGTCGTGCACGACGACCAGCTGCTCCGGGCCGACCTTGAAGAAGTCGCGCATCGAGGCGACCGGGCCGCCGGACTCGTTCATGTACGACTTGGGCTTGGCCAGCACCACCCGCGGCGCCGGCAGCGGCCCGAGCCGGGCCTCGACCACGTCGGCCCGGCCCTTGTGCGCCTTGAACCGGCCGCCGACCCGGCCGGCCAGCAGGTCGAGCACCATGAAGCCGACGTTGTGCCGGTTGCCCCGGTACGCCGGGCCCGGATTCCCGAGCCCGACGACCAGGAACGGCTCCACTACTCGGAGGGGGTCTCGGCCTCGTCGGCCGGGCCGGTGGGCTCGTCGCGCTCGATGCCGGCCTCGGCCTCGGCCCCGGCCAGGTCGGACTCCAGCTGCTCAGCCGTCTGGGTGGCCTGCACGGCTACCACGACCTGCTCCGGGTCGCCGACCAGCGTGGTGCCCTCGGGCAGCTCGACCGCGCCGGCGGCGATGTTGTCGCCGACCTGCAGGCCGTCGATGGACACGTCGAAGTGGTCCGGGATGTTGGTCGCCTCGGCCTCGACGGTCAGCGTCATCAGCTGCTGGTCGACCAGGCCCTCGCGGTCGGGCTCGCCGGTCAGGTTGACCCGGACCTCGACGGTGACCTTCTCGCCCCGGCGCACCAGCAGCAGGTCGACGTGCTCGTAGTGACCCCGGATCGGGTCGCTCTGGATCGCCTTGGGCAGGGCCAGCTCGCTGCCGCCGTCCAGCTGCAGGGTGAGCAGCGTGTTGCCGCCGCCCTTGATCGCCTGGCCGAACTCGCGGGCCGGCAGCGCGATGTGCCGCGGCGCGGTGCCGTGCCCGTAGAGCAC
>DATINN010000401.1:0-10876 GCA_035474175.1 Mycobacteriales bacterium
CGACCGAACGGGTGTTATGTCGCAGCAATGGGCGCGACCGTCGCCCCCGCGACCCGGACGAGGTCGGCCGGGGCGAGCGAGACCTGCAACCCGCGCCGGCCGGCGCTGACGTAGACGGTCTCCCAGTCGGCGGCCGAGGCGTCCACGACCACCGGCAGCCGGCTGCGGTGCCCGAGCGGCGAGATCCCGCCGGTCACGTAGCCGGTCGCCCGCTCGGCCGCGGCCGGCTCCGCCATCGCCGCCTTCTTGCCGCCCAGCGCCGCCGCCACGGCCTTGAGGTCCAGCGACCCGGCCACCGGCACCACGCCCACCGCCAGCCGGCCGTCCACGGTCACCACCAGCGTCTTGAACAGCCGGCCGGGCGGCACGCCGAGCGCCTGCGCCGCCTCCAGCCCGTACGACCCCGCGCGGGCGTCGTGCTCGTACGGGTGCAGCGCGTGCGGGACGCCCTGGCGCACCAGCAGTGCCGTCGCCGGCGTCTTCTGCCCTGCCACGGCGGTGACCATACGGAATGCGCGCCGCGGGCACGACGTTCGAGCGCTCGTGACACTGTCCGAGCGCACCCAGCGCCGCGACGACCCGCGGGCGTGGCCCGAGTGGCGACCAGAGACGACCACGCAGGGTTGGCCGGCGGACCCCCGCGTATCCTTCCGATCCGGGGGAACTCCCCCCGGGACGACGGGAGGGCCGGTGGCGGAGGAGACCGCGGAGCAGCACGAGACCGCTGAGCAGCGGCGTGCGCGCTTCGAGCGGGACGCGCTGCCGTTCCTCGACCAGCTCTACGCGGCGGCCATGCGGATGACCCGCAACCCGGCCGACGCCGAGGACCTCGTCCAGGAGACCTTCGTCAAGGCGTTCGCGGCCTTCCACCAGTTCCAGGAAGGCACCAACCTCAAGGCCTGGCTCTACCGGATCCTCACCAACACGTTCATCAACTCCTACCGCAAGCGGCAGCGGCAGCCGCAGCAGTCCAGCGCCGAGAACATCGAGGACTGGCAGCTGGCGGCGGCCGAGTCGCACCAGTCGACCGGGCTGCGCTCGGCCGAGATGGACGCGCTCGACCACCTGCCCGACTCCGACGTCAAGGACGCGCTGCAGCGGCTGCCGGAGGACTTCCGGCTGGCCGTCTACCTCGCCGACGTCGAGGGCTTCTCCTACAAGGAGATCGCGGAGATCATGGGCACCCCCATCGGGACGGTCATGTCCCGCCTGCACCGCGGTCGGCGCGGGTTGCAACGCCTGCTCGGCGACTACGCTCGGGATCGCGGCCTGGTCCGCGCCAGCGCCACGGAGGAGGGAGCGTCGTGAGCTGCGGCGAGCCTCATGAGACCGACTGCGGCGAAGTGCTGGCCGAGGTCTTCCTCTATCTCGACGGTGAGATGACCACCGAGCGCACCGAGCGGATCCGCACCCATCTCGACGAATGCTCTCCCTGCTTGCGCAAATACGGGGTGGAGCAGGAGGTCCGGGCGCTGGTGGCGCGCTGCTGCGGGGGCGACCGCGCCCCGGACACGCTGCGCGATCGCGTCCGGGTGCGGCTGCGCGAGGCGGTCGTCATCGAGTCGACCACGACGACCGTGGTGGACTACCGGGTCGACTAGGACCGCTACGCTTCCGGAACCGAGTGCCGAAGTCGGGAGGTTCCGGGCGTGTTCGAGTCCGTGCTGGTGGCCAATCGCGGGGAGATCGCCGTCCGGGTGATCCGCACCTGCCAGCGCCTCGGCGTCAAGGCCGTGGCGGTGCACTCCGAGGCCGACGCCGGCGCGCTGCACGTCCGGGTCGCCGACGAGGCGGTGCTGCTGGGCCCCGCGCCCGCGGCCCAGTCCTACCTGGACATGGACCGGGTGCTGGAGGCGGCCAAGGTCACCGGCGCGCAGGCCGTGCACCCGGGCTACGGGTTCCTGGCCGAGAGCGCCGAGTTCGCCCGCCGGGTCGCCGCGGCCGGGCTGGTCTGGGTCGGCCCCGCGCCCGAGGCCATCGAGGCCATGGGCGACAAGGTCGCCGCCCGCAACGCCATGCAGGCCGCCGGGGTGCCGGTCGCGGCCGGCACCGACCCGCTGCCGGACGCGGACGCCGCCGCCCGGGCCGCCGCGCAGATCGGCTACCCGGTGATGGTCAAGGCGGCCGCGGGCGGTGGCGGCATCGGGATGGCCGCGGTCTTCGACGAGGCCGGCCTGCGCGCGGCGTACGAGACGGCCCGGACCCGGGCCGAGCGCTTCTTCGGCTCCCCGTCGGTCTTCCTGGAGCGCTACCTGGCCTCCGCCCGGCACGTCGAGGTGCAGGTGCTGGGCCTGTCCGACGGCCGGGTGCTGGCGCTGGGGGAGCGCGACTGCTCGGTCCAGCGGCGGCACCAGAAGGTGGCCGAGGAGACGCCGTCGCCGGGGGTCTCCGACGCGCTGCGCGCGGACATGCTCGCGGGCGCGGTCCGGGCCGCCGAGGCGGTCGACTACCGCGGCGCCGGCACGGTCGAGTGCCTGGTCGACACCTCCGCCGACGCCCCGGCGGGCGAGTTCTTCTTCCTGGAGATGAACACCCGGCTGCAGGTCGAGCACCCCATCACCGAGCTGGTCACCGGCGTCGACCTGGTCGAGGAGCAGCTGCGGGTGGCCGCGGGCGAGCCCTCGGCGCTCGACCCGGCGGCCCCGCCGGCCCCGCGCGGGCACGCGATCGAGCTGCGGGTCTACGCGGAGGACCCGAAGCGGTTCCTGCCCGGGCCGGGCAAGATCACCCGCTGGGAGGAGCCGGCCGGCGACGGCATCCGGGTCGACTCCGGTTACGGCGAGGGCGACACCGTCACGCCCTACTACGACCCGCTGATGGCGAAGCTGTGCGTCTGGGGTCCGGACCGGCCGGCCGCCCTGCAGCGGGCCCGGGAGGCGCTGGCCGGGTTCGTGGTCGAGGGCCCGAAGTGCAACCTGCCGTTCTTCGCCGAGCTGCTCGATTCGCCCGAGTTCGTCTCCGGCGCGTACGACACGGGGATCATCGACCGGATGCGCGCTCGCTAGTCTGGGCCCGAGGACAGTGCTGGCCGACCGGCGAGACAGCGACGAGAGGGAGGTTCCATGGCCGACGAGATCCGCGCCGAGATGGTGGCGAACGTGTGGAAGGTCGTCGCCTCCGCCGGCGACAGCGTCGAGGACGGTGACACGCTGGTGATCCTGGAGTCCATGAAGATGGAGATCCCGGTGCTGGCGGAGTCCTCCGGCACGATCGCCGAGATCGCCGTCAACGAGGGCGACGTCGTCCAGGAAGGCGACCTCATCGCCCGGGTGGAGTGACCCCCAGCTCGTACGTGAGCAGGTCGACGTCCGGTTCCGGGGTCCAGTCGCGCTCCGGGGTGCGGACGAAGCCCAGCCGCAGGTACGTCCGGGCCGCCGCGGCCATGCTCGGCTGGGTCGAGAGGCGCAGCGTGCGCACGCCGGTGTCCCGGGCGCGCTCGATGCACCAGCGCACCAGCGCCGCGCCCACGCCCTGCCCGCGCGCCTCCGGAGCGACCACCAGCATCCGGAACGCGGCGCCCTCGGGTGACTCGGTGTGCTCCGCGTACGGCGAGCCGTAGGGCGCGTACGTCACCGTGCCCAGGATCCGGTCGCTGTCGTCGACCGCGACCATGAGCTCGGCCTTCTCGGCCCGGGTGGCGGAGTCACGCAGGACCCCGAGGTAGTGCGAGCCGGTCCGGGTGTACCCCTCGGCGAGGTACACCCGGACCATCAGCTCAGCTATCGCGTCGTACTCCGCGGGGACGGCCGGCCTGATGTGCACCGGCCGAGGTTACGTGGCCGCCCGCGGGGTCTCCTCGGTCAGCTCCGCCAGCGGCTGCACCCGCGGGTCGCCGGCGTCGGCGTGGTAGTCCGACGGCTCGGTCTCGTCCGCGCCGTCCGGGGTCTTCATCGCCCGCAGGACGAACGTGAGCACCACGGCCACGATCAGGTTGAGCACGAACGCCGTCATCGCGATGTAGCCCTTGTCGCCGATAAACGGCACCTCGTCCAGCGACGCCCCGAAGTGCTTGGTCGCCGCGCTGCTCTGCTGGTAGGCCGCGACGGTGCCGTAGATCATGCCCACGGCCCAGCCGGCCAGCACCGCCCACCGGTGCAGCCACCGGGTGTAGAGCCCGACCACGATCGCCGGGAACGTCTGCAGGATCCAGATCCCGCCCAGCAGCTGGAAGTTGATCGCGTTCTGCCGGTCGAGCGTGAGCACGAAGATCAGGGCGCCCAGCTTGACCACCAGGGACACGATCTTCGACACCTGCGCCTCGCGGGCCGGGTTGGCGTCCCGCTCGAAGTAGGCCCGGTAGATGTTGCGGGTGAACAGGTTGGCGGCCGCGATCGACATGATCGCCGCCGGCACCAGCGCCCCGATCGCCACCGCGGCGAACGCGATCCCGGCGAACCAGCTCGGGAAGGCGTCCTCGAAGAACTGCGGCACCACCAGCTGCGCGTTGGGCTTGCCGTCCAGCCCGATCGGCTTGGTCCCGGCCGCGATGGCCGCGAACCCGATCAGCGCCAGCAACCCCAGCACCAGCGAGTACGCCGGGAGGATGGCGGCGTTGCGCCGGATCACGTTGCGGTTCTTCGACGACAGCACCGCGGTGATCGAGTGCGGGTACATGAACAGGGCCATGGCCGAGCCCAGCGCCAGCGTCGCGTACGACAGGTATTGCGCGGAGGACGGGATGAACGTCCCGGTCGCCGTCCCGGCCGGCGTCTTCGTGGCCATCTTCTTCTCGGCCGCGTCGAACGCGGTGCCGAAGCCGATCTTCACCGCGATGTAGATCACCGCGACGATGATCACCAGGTAGATCAGGAAGTCCTTGACGAACGCGATCAGCGCCGGCGCCCGCAGCCCCGACGAGTACGTGTACGCGGCCAGCACGGCGAACGCCACGAACAGCGGCAGGTCCCGGGCCACCACGTTGTCCGAGCCGCCGATGCCCATGACCTCGAGCACGGCCTGGATGCCGACCAGCTGCAGCGCGATGTACGGCATCGTGGCCAGGATGCCGGTCACCGCGACCGCCAGCCCCAGCCCGCGGGAGCCGAACCGGCCCTGCACGAAGTCGGCCGGCGTCACGTACCCGTGCCGGTGCGAGACCGACCACAGCCGCGGCATGAAGATGAAGATGATCGGATACACGACGATCGTGTACGGCACGGCGAAGAAGCCGCTCACCGCACCGGTGGCGTACATGGCCGCGGGCACCGCCACGAACGTGTAGGCGGTGTAGAGGTCACCGCCGAGCAGGAACCACGTCACGAACGTGCCGAAGCCGCGGCCGCCCAGGCCCCACTCGTCCAGGCTGGCCATGCTGGAGGCCCGCCGCCAGCGGGCGGCGGCGAAGCCGACCCCGGTGACGAAGACGAAGAGGATCAGCACGATCGTCAGCGCGACCCAGTTGACGCCGGTCACTTGTCGTCACCCCCGCGGCGCGCGTTGTGCACCAGCAGGTATGCCACCCAGGTGCAGCCCGAGGCGATGAACACCCAGAGCAACTGATACCAGTAGAAGAACGGGAAGCCCCACAGCCGCGGGTCCTCCTTCGCGTAGCTGCCCACCCAGAGCAGCGCCACGATCGGTGCGAGCACCAGGATCAGGACGGCGACCAGCACGCCCGTCGGGAGCTGTCGCCCCCTGTTGTCTGTCCGGTCAGGCTCAGCCACCTGAACCTCCTTGATGAGGACCCCACCACCCATGCGGGCGGCACGTTACTACCGCGCGCAACCCGTTCCGGCGCATCGCGCGCCCGCCGGTGCGCGTCGTGCGCCGGACGGCCCGCGCGCGGCGATCGGGCCGTCCGGGACGTGCCCGTCGGGCGGCCGGGACGGGGCCGCCGGGCGGCCGGGACGTGGCCGTCGGCGGGCCCGGGGCGTGCGGGCGCACCATGCACTGCGTACGAATGGCGGGCACAATGTATTGCTCCGGGCGGCCTACACATTGCGGTTCGATACCGAACAGCCTTCTGGATCGAACCGACCCACATTGGGTCTCCCAAGAGCGACTTGGGATCACTAAGGTCAGCCTCGCGCCCCCCGGTCGGGTGTGGGCGCCGGGCACGCGGCCGTACCCGCGTGGTCAGGGGGGTCCAACCTGATGCGCCCATTCCGTCCATTGGTACTGGCGGCCGTGGCCGCGACGAGCCTCGGGCTCGCGCTGCCGGCCACCGCCGCACCACCAACCGCCGCCGCCACCGGGGGGCTGTCGGCGAAGACGATGGCTCAGATCGACGCGCTCGCCGCGGCGAAGCGCGGCCTGTCCGCCACCCAGAAGAAGGTCGACTCGCGGCTGCGCGCGGCCGCCACCCAGAGCCGCGGCCGGGCCGTGGCCAGCGGTGTCGGCACCCTCGCCACCGGGGTCACCACCGACAAGCAGGGCCGCACCGCGGTCGACGTCACCGGTGACGTCAAGTCCGTCGCCGCCGCGGTCTCCGCGGTCGGCGGCCGGGTGATCGCGTCCTCGAAGGACTCGACCCGCGCGGCCGTGCCGCTGACGTCGGTCGAGGCGCTGGCCGGCAAGGCCGGCGTCACCCGGGTCGGGGTCGCCTCCCAGGCGATGCTGGCCAACGAGGGCGGCCGGGTCGCCCCGGCGTCGAAGGAGAAGCTGGCCGCCGCGCTCGGCAAGCGGCTGTCCGACGCCCGCACCAGCGGCCCGGCGACCAAGGTCACCGCGGCCGCCGGCGCGGCCGTCAACCAGGGCTCGGTCGTGTCCGAGGGCGACCGCGCCCACGCGGCCGACACCGCCCGCGCCCGCTTCAAGGTCACCGGCACCGGCGTGAAGATCGGCGTGCTGTCCGACGGCGTCGACTCGCTGGCCGCCTCGATCGCCTCCGGCGACCTGCCGGCCGACACCGAGGTGCTGCCGGGCCAGGAGGGCGACGGCGACGAGGGCACCGCGATGCTCGAGATCGTCCACGACCTCGCGCCCAACGCGCAGCTCGCCTTCGCGACGGCGTTCACCAGCGAGGAGAGCTTCGCCGACAACATCCGGGCGCTGCGCGCGGCCGGCGCCGACATCATCGTCGACGACGTCGTCTACTTCGACGAGTCGCCGTTCCAGGACAGCGGGCCGGCCCAGGCCGTCATCGACGTCACCAACGACGGCGCGCTCTACTTCAGCTCCGCCGGCAACGAGCAGAACGTGGACGACGGCACCGCCGGCAACTGGGAGGGCGACTACGACGCCTCCGGGCTGACGGTCGGCAAGTTCGCCGGCGAGGCCCACGACTGGGATCCGGGCCCGGGCACGCAGGTGCTCAACCCGGTCTCCGACGACTCCGCCGGCGTGCCGACCATCCTGCAGTGGAACGACCCGCAGGGCCGCTCCGGCAACGACTACGACCTGTACGCGGTGGACGGGGCCGGCAACGTCGTCGGCGCCTCCAACGACACGCAGGACGGCGACGACCTGCCGTTCGAGGGCTTCAACCTGCCCTTCAACACCGTGGGCCTGGCCGTGGTGAAGTTCAGCGGCGCCAACCGCTACTTCCAGCTCACCCCGTTCCGCGGCCGGTTCGCCGACCGGCCCGGGCTGACCGCGTTCAACACCCCGGGCGTCACCCGCGGCCACTCGGCCGTGCCGGCGGCGTTCAGCGTCGCGGCGGTGCCGGCGGCGCAGGCGTTCCCGCGGGAGATCGCGCCGGGCGTCACCAACCCGACCGGTCCGTTCCCCAACGCCTACGACCGGACGCAGACCTCGGAGCGCTTCACCTCCGACGGCCCGCGCCGGGTGTTCTACAACCCGGACGGCACCGAGATCACGCCGGGCAACCTCACCTCGACCGGCGGCACCGTGCGGCTCAAGCCGGACATCTCCGCCGCCGACGGCGTGACCACCTCGGTGCCGGGCTTCGACCCGTTCTACGGCACCTCGGCCTCCGCGCCGCACGCGGCCGCGATCGCCGGCCTCATCCTCTCCGGCAACCCGGGCATCAGCCCGGCGGAGGTGCGCAGCGCGCTGACCGGCACGGCCATCGACATCGAGGCCCGCGGTTACGACCGTGACACCGGCTACGGCATCGTGATGCCGCAGCGGGCGCTGGCCCGCACCGGCGCCACCCCGCAGCCGCTCGCGGTCGCGGGCAGCCCGGTCGTCACCGGCAGCACGGACGGCGACCTGTTCGTCGAGCCGGGCGAGACGGCGACGTTCACGCTCCCGGTCACCAACCGGGGCGACGGCGTGGCCACCGGCGTCAGCGTGCAGATCACCCCGGCGACGCCGGGCGTGACGGTGCGGCCGGCCAGCCGGTCGTACGGGAACATCGCGGTCGGCGCGACCAAGACCGTGGGGTCGTTCACCCTGCGGGCGCCGGCGGACCTGCCGCTGGGCAGCGCGATCGCCCTCACCATCCGCGTCACCTTCGCCGGGGCGCTGTCCCCGCAGTCGGCGACCCGGACGATCACGGTCGGCCAGCCCGGCCCGGTGCGGGACTTCTCCTACACCGGCCCGGCCGTCGCCATCCCGGACGACAACGACGCCGGGGTCAGCGTCCCGCTGGCCGTGACCGGGGTCGGCAACCTGTCCGGGGCGACGTTCTCCATCGACGGGACGGCCTGCTCGGCCACCCCGGGCTCGACGACGGTGGGTCTCGACCACACCTTCGTCGGTGACCTGGTCGGCACGCTGGTCGCGCCGGACGGCACCACGGTCTCGCTGTTCGACAACGTCGGCGGCGGCGGCAACAACTTCTGCCAGACCGTGTTCGACGACTCGGCCACCCGGTCGATCTCGTCGGCGGTCGCGGGCGACAACCCGTTCACCGGGTCCTGGAAGCCGGAGTCGCCGCTGTCCGCGCTGGCGGGCCACGCCGGTGACGGCACGTGGAACTTCCACGTGGCCGACCAGGCCGGGGCCGACGTCGGCTCGGTCCGGGCGTTCTCGCTGCACCTGAGCGGGTTCGTGGGCTAGTCCCACCAGTACGACGAGGGGGGCGGCCGGGAACGGCCGCCCCCCTCGCTGGTTTGTGGCACGCTCGGCGGTGATGTCGACGCTCCTGGAGCTGCTCACCGAGCACACCGACCTCCCGCCCGAGGACGTCGCGCACCTGCAGCGGCTGGTGGGGGAGTGGCAGCTGCTGTCCGACCTGTCCTTCGCCGACCTGCTGCTGTGGGTGCCGGTGGCCGACGGCGAGTTCCTGTGCGTGGCGCAGGTGCGGCCGACGACCGGGCCCACGGCCTACCAGGACGACCACGTCGGGCGGCGCCAGCGCGAGCCGGCGGCGACCCCGCAGGCGGTGGCGACGCGGGAGGGGCGGATCTTCCGCGAGGCCGACCCGGAGTGGGACGGGCCGGTGGCGGTGCGGCGGGAGGCGATCCCGGTCCGGCGCCACACCGGGCAGGTGCCGGTGGCCGTGGTCGGCCGGGACACCAACCTGGTCGCCACCCGCGGGCCGTCCAAGCTGGAGCTGGCCTACCTCGGGGTGGCCAACGACCTGTGCCGGATGATGTTCGAGGGGACGTTCCCGGCGCCCGGGCAGGACGAGCTGCACACCGGGCCGCGGGCCGGCGACGGGCTGATCCGGCTGGACGCGGCCGGGCGGGTGGTCTACGCCAGCCCCAACGCGCAGTCGGCGTACCGGCGGCTCGGCGTCACCGGCGACCTGCTCGACGACGAGCTGGCCCCGCTGACCCGGCGGCTGTCCCGGGACGCGCTGGAGGGCAGCGAGATCGCCGGCCGGATCAAGGCCGCGCTGGCCGGGGAGACGCCGCCCCGGATGGAGGTCGAGGCCCGCGGGGCGATCGTGCTGATCCGGGTGCTGCCGCTGCACCCGGAAGGCGAGGCCGGCGGGGCGGTGGTGCTGGTCGGCGACGTGACCGAGGTGCGCAACCGGGACCGGCAGCTGCTGAGCAAGGACGCCACCATCCGGGAGATCCACCACCGGGTGAAGAACAACCTGCAGACCGTGGCCGCGCTGCTGCGGCTGCAGGCCCGGCGGGTCGAGTCACCGGACGCGCGCACCGCCCTGGAGGAGTCCGTACGGCGGGTGGCGTCGATCGCGATGGTGCACGAGACGCTGGCGGTGTCGCTGGACGAGCGGGTCGACTTCGACGGGATCGTGGACCGGCTGCTCGGGTCGCTCGGCGACGTGGCCGGGGCCGGGACCCGGGTCCGGCTGGCGCGGTCCGGATCTTTCGGCATCCTGGTCGCGGACGTGGCGACGCCGCTGGTGATGGTGCTCACCGAGGTCGTGCAGAACGCGGTCGAGCACGGGTTCCCGGAGGACACCGACACCGGCTCGGTGACGGTGACGGCGCACCGGCACGGACGGCGGGTCACGGTGGTCGTCGCCGACGACGGGGTCGGGCTGCCGCCCGGGTTCACGCTGGCCGCCAGCGACCGGCTCGGCCTGCAGATCGTCCGCACGCTGGTGACGTCGGAGCTCGGCGGCACGATCGAGGTCCGGCCCCGCCTCGGCGCCCGCGGCACCGAAGCCGTCCTGGACGTCCCCCTGACCCGCCGCCGCTGATCCACCCCTGTCCACCGCCCCTGTCCGACCCCGCGCGCCCGGCTGCAGCCCGCCCGCGGGCCGCGGTCGTTGGCGCGCGCGTGCCGCGGGCGCTCGTCCGCCGCGGACCTAGGGCGTCCGGGCGCGGCCCACGGGCCCGCGAACGCCCATGGCGCGCGCGGACAACCGCCGCTCACGGCAGGCACGTGGACGTGGACGTGCACGCGCGCCCGGACACCCACGCCACATCCGCTCGCGGCAGACGGGCCCGCGGACGCCCCGGGCGCACCCGGCACGCGGACGCCCGTGGCACACACGTGGGTGTGTCATGGGCGGGTGTGACGTGCCCCGCGTGTGCGCGGGCATCCGCGCGCGTGTGTGCGGCGTCGACCCGGTGTGCGCTGGGAGCGCGTCGCCCGGTCGGGTGGGTGGGCG
>DATINN010000402.1:0-5711 GCA_035474175.1 Mycobacteriales bacterium
CGGGGCGCGGCGGCGTCTGGACTGGAGCGCCCCCGGCCCGCGATCACGCCCACCAGAGAGGCGCGGAAGGAAGACGCCGCCACAGCGCCCCGGCCGGGAGCGAAGCGGGGTCAGCACAGAGCGGAAGGAAGACGCCGCCACCAGCGCCCCGGCCGGGAGCAAACAGCAACAGGCCCGGGCCGCTCTCCCCCAAGAGCGGACCCGGGCCCGGTTGCTGCTACGGCTCCGCTCCCCCCAGAGACGGAACCGGGTGACCGCCCCCACCCACTCGAGGTCACGGATTGCGACTGGGCGGGGGCGGTCCTGTGTGCGCTCCTCGGACCTCCCCTCAGGGCCCGAGAAAGCAATGGCGCCGGCGGCGGGTCCCCCCACGGTCCGTCGACCGTGTCGGTGCGGGGAACCCAGCGCCGACGCCGCCCGGCTCGAGGGGTGGTCGCGTCCTGCGAGCCGGGCGGCAGCTCGAAGCTACCTTGCTTGCACGCATGGAAGACTAACCAGAGGGGGTCGCGCGCGCAAGCAATTCGCGCCACAATGGCCCGGGACGATCAGTCGGGGGCCGTTCGCGGTCCAAGGGGTAGGTCTAGGGAGCGTCGAGCCATCGTTCGCCACATCCGTACGGAGTCAGGGCGCGAGTGGGCCGCGTACCTGGAATCCGCGCTGCGCAGCTCCGGCCTGACCCAGGCCGAGCTGGCCCGGCGCAGCGGTCTCGCCGAGTCCATGGTGTCGCGCTGGCTGCGCGGCCTGAACCAGCCCGACGTGCCCAACCTGCGCCGGGTCCGCCCGGTGCTGGGCGTGCCGATGCTGGAGCTCATCGTCGCGGCCGGCTACCTCAGCCTCGAGGAGGCCGAGCTGCAGGACGCGCCCGAGCCGCCGACGGTGCCGATCCGGGCCGGGATCTCCACCGAGGGCCTGACCGCGGACCAGATCCGCCAGCTGGACGGGTTCGCCACCTTCCTGCGCGCGCAAAACGGCCCGGGCTCGGTCGAGTCGATCACCCCGGTGCCCGACCCGCCCGCGGAGCCGCTGCGCTACGCGGCGTACGGCGGCGCCCGGCTGAGCCAGGAGCAGCAGGCCCGGGTCCGGGAGCAGGCCCGGCTGGCCCGGGAGGAAGCGGCCCGGTCCGGTCGGCAGGTGGTGTTCCTCGATGAGCAGGACGACCAGCGGCACTGAGCCGTACGAGGGAGTCCAGGGGCGCCTGTTCGGCAGGGCTTGGTAGCAGCGCTCCGGTGTGGTTTCGTAGTCGGGCGAACGCTTTCGTCATGCCCGCATCTCCCGGGGGTTCCGTGGTCGATCCGTCCCTGCTCCGGCAGGCCAACGATCGCGGAGTCACCATCGCCTTCGCCGATCTGGACGGCGCGGACGGCCTCTGGGTGCCGGAGGAGCGCACCGTCCTGGTCAGCCGCAAGCTGACCGAGGCCGAGGTCGCGCGTGTCATCGAGCACGAGCTGACCCACGTCATGATCGACGACCAGCACGCCGACCTCGACGCGGGCAAGGACGTGCTGGTCGGGCACCCGCCGGCGCCCAGCCGCCGGTGGGCCGCCGTCGCGCTGACCGCGGCCGCCCTGGCCGCCGTCATCGGCGGGGTGACCTACGGGCTGGCCAAGGCGACCGGCGGGCCGTCCAACGAGCAGGTCGCGCCGACGCTGCCGGGCCTGACCGCGAGCGAGTCGGCCCCGCCGGGGATGATCGTCGTCCCGTCGCGCGGCCCGGACGGCCGGATCGTGTACGTCACGGTCACCGCGTCCGCACCGGCCGCGCCGGCGCCGAGCGCCACCCCGAGCCCGGCCGAGTCGTTGACGATCTCGCCGTCGGCGACGGTCCCGGTGCCGGGCCGGCCGAGCACCACCGCCCCGCGCGGCGGCCAGGCGACCGTCTCCCCCAGCCCGGTGCCACCGCCGGTCACCACCGTGCCGCCGACGGTGCCTCCGACGACCGACCCGCCGGCCACGACCGAGCCGCCGCCGACCACGCCGGCCGCGACCGACCCGGGCGCCGGCGCGGGCGACGCGGGGGCCGGCACGGGTGACGCCGGCACGGGTGACGCGGGCGCCGGCGACAGCCCGGGCGACACCGCCGACCAACCCGGTGCGGCCGGCGCCAGTGACGTGCTGGTCGCCGGCAGTGGCGACGGGACCCCGGTGGTTGCCCCGACCGGCTGACCCGGCGCGTCGCAGCTTGCGTACGGCGACCGGACGGACGAGGCTTCCGCGGTCGTCGGTGGTACGTCCAGGAGGCAGTCGGTGCGCAGGGCGGTGCGGCGTGGAGCCGCGCTCGTGATGATCGGGTTCGTCGGCGTGCTGGTCGCCACCGTGGGCGTGGCCGGGGCGCGCAACGCGCCGGCCACGGTCTCGGACCAGCGGCAGCGGGAGATCACCGCGGCCGCGACGGCGTCCGGCGTGCCGGCCCCGCTGCTGGTCGCCCTGGCCGGCACGCTGTCCGGCTTCGGCGCCACCACCGACCCGGCCGTCGACGGCGGCCACGGCCTGTTCCGGTTGACCGACCGGGCCGCGTCGCTCGACGGCCGGGGCGGCAGCGCCGACACCCGCGGCGACCGGGCCCGCGCGCTGGCCGCCGCCGACCCGGCCACCGGCACGCTGGCCGCCGCGGCCGCCGCCGCGCACGTCCCCGCGAGCCGGGCCCGCGACGTCCCGGCCGACAACGCGAAGGCCGCCGCCGCGCTGCTCCGGTCGTACGCGCTGGAGGCCGGTGGCGGCGCGCTGCCGACCTCGCTGGTCGGCTGGTACGGCGCGGTGGCCCGGTTCGCGACCGGCGAGGCGATGACCGGCCGCGCGGTCGCCGACGACGTGTTCGCGCTGCTCCGGCGCGGGGTGCCGGCGACCGTGGTGGGCGGCCAGCGGTTCTCGGTGCCGGCCCAGCCCGGGGCCGCGGTGCCGGCCGCCCCGGCCACGGTCACCGGCGAGTGCCCGGCGTCGTGCCGGCTGGTGCCCGCGGCCGGCTACCGGCCCGCCGACCGGGCCGAGGTCGGCCAGGTCGTGGTGTCCACCGCGCCGGCCGGCTACACCGCGACGATCGCCGCCGCCCAGCGCCCCAGCGCCCGGTGGAGCCCGCACTACGTGGTCCGCGCCGCCGACGGGGCGGTGACCCAGACCGTGCTGCTGCGCGACGTGGCCTGGGACGCGGGCAACCCCACGGTGGACGACGACTCGGTCGGCATCGCGGTGGAGGCCGACCCCGGCCCGGCGGCGTACCGGTCGGTGGCCGGGCTGCTGCGGCTGCTGGCGACGCGCGGGCTGACCCTGGACCGCGCCCACGTGCTCGGCGCCGACGAGGTGGCCGGCTCGCCGGTCACGCTGCAGGCCGGGTTCGACTGGGCCCGGGTGCTCCGGCTGGCCGGTGCCCCGCTGACGGCGCGGGCGTTCCGGGCCGACCGGGTGGTCACCGTGGCGGCGCCGGGCCTGGTCCTGCGCGACGCCCCGGACGGCGCCGCGCTGCCGCACCAGCCCGCCGTGGGCCGCTCGCTCGCGGTCGCCGGCACCGAGGCCGGCTGGACCAAGGTCTGGTACGGCGGCCGCGCCGCCTACCTCACCGACCCGGCCGGCACGAGGACGCTGCCGGGCGACGCGGACCGCATCACCCCGGTCTCGGCCGCCGTGCCGGTGCACGCGGCCGCGACCGGCGCTTCCGCCACCGAGGGCACCCTCGGCACCGGCCAGACCGCCGTCCTGCTCGACCCGAACGCGGTCGGCGACTACCTCGCGATCGGCTTCGGCGAGCACATCGGCTACGTGGCCGCGACAGACGTGGCGCTGTCGCTCGGTTAGATCTTTCGCGGGACGTTCCGGACGTGCCAGGCTGGCGCGTCCGTACCGCCTCGACGAGGAGGCTTCGTGCGTCGTCTGCGCGCGCTCGCCATCGGCTTCACCGCGGCCCTGCTGCCGCTGACCGTCGTCTCCGCCGCGGCCGCCGCGCCGGCGACGACCGCACCGGCCCGGGACACCATCCGGGCGCCCGGGCTGCACGGGCCGGTGACGGTGACCCGGACCACCGACGGCATCGCGCACCTCTCGGCGCGCGACGCGCACGACGTCTTCTTCGCCCAGGGCTGGGTGCACGGCACCGACCGGCTGTTCCAGATGGACCAGCTGCGCCGCACCGCCTCCGGCACGCTGGCCGAGCTGCTCGGCCCGGGCGCGCTGCCCAGCGACGTGCAGCTGCGCACGCTGGGGCTGCGGCGGGCGGCCGAGCGGTCCTGGGCGGTGGCCCCGCCGCTGCTGCGCGACGCGGTCACCGCGTACACGGCGGGGGTGAACGCGAAGCTGGCCTCCGGCACCCCGCTCCCCCCGGAGTACGGCGCGCTGCAGCTGACCCGGGTCGCGCCCTGGACGCCGGTGGACACGATCGTGATCGGCAAGCTGGTCGCGTTCCAGCTGTCCTTCGACCTCGACGCGGACGTGACCGCGGAGCTGCAGGCGTACGTGGCCGGCGGGGCCGCGGCCGGGATCGACGGCCGGGCGCTCTACCTGCAGGACCTGGTGGCGCACGCGCCGTTCAGCTCGGCCTCGACCGTGCCCGACGCGACCGGCACGCCCCCGCGCGACGGCGCCGCCCGGGCGCTGCCCGAGCGGGACCTGGCCGCGGCGGCGCGGCTGTCGGCCCGCTACCGGGCCGTGGCCGCGACGGTGCCGCTGCTCAAGGCGATCCAGGACAAGGGTGAGCACGCGACCGGGTCCAACGAGTTCGTCGTGTCGGGCCGGCTGACCAAGGACGGCCGGCCGATCCTGGCCAACGACCCGCACCTGGGGCTCAGCAACCCCTCGATCTTCTACCCGATCCACCTGCGGGCGCCGGGCCTGGACGTGGCCGGCGAGGGCTTCGCCGGCACCCCCGGCCTGGCCCAGGGCGCCAACCGCGACATCGCCTGGGGCTCGACCACCAACCCGATGGACGTCACCGACACCTACCTGGAGCAGGTCCGGCCCGACCCGGCCTCGCCCAGCGGGCTCGCGACCGTCTACAAGGGACAGTTGGAGCCGGTGCAGGCGGTGCCGGAGACGTTCCGGGCCAACAACGGCGGGACGGTCGCGGTGGTGCCGCCCGGCAACGGCATCCCGGCCGCCACGCTGATCGTGCCGCGCCGCAACCAGGGCCCGATCGTGCAGCTGGACCAGGCCGCCGGCACCGCCCTGTCCGTGCAGTACGCGGGCTACTCCCCCACCCAGGAGCTCACCGCCTTCCTGACCTGGCTGACCGCGAAGGACCTGGCCGACTTCCAGAAGGGACTGCGTTACTTCGACGTCGGCTCGCAGAACTGGGCGTACGCGGACCGCCGCGGCCACATCGCCTACTTCACCAGCGGCGAGCTGCCGCTGCGGGAGGACCTGCAGGCCGGTCGCGTCGACGGCGTCCCGCCGTACCTGGTCCGCAACGGGACCGGCGGCAACGAGTGGCTGCCGGCCGTGCACCACCACGCCGGCCAGGCCCTGCCGTACGAGATCCTGCCGGCGGCCGAGATGCCGCACACGATCGACCCCCGCAACGGGTACTTCGTGAGCGCGAACAACGACCCGGCCGGCACCACGCTCGACAACGACCCGCTCGACCAGCTGCGGCCCGACGGCGGGATCTACTACCTCAACGCCGGCTACGACGGGCTGCGGGCGGGCCGGATCACCGAGGCGCTCAAGGCCGCGCTCCGGCACGGCAAGATCGACGCCGCCGACGTGAAGAAGATCCAGACCGACACCGTG
>DATINN010000403.1:0-7343 GCA_035474175.1 Mycobacteriales bacterium
ACGCTCGTGGCGACCGCCGACACGGTCTCCTTCGGCGTCGGCGGCGCGGTCACCGCACTGTCCGATGTGGACGAGGAGTGGGCCGAGACGGTGGTGAAGTCACGGGCGATGGTGACCGCGCTCAGGTCGACGCGCGCTGGATCAGCTTCGGCGGGAAGATCCGGGAGGTGATCGGCGCGTCCGGGTCGCCGATCCGGTCGAGCAGGGTGAGGGTCAGCGCCTTGGCCATCTCCTCCACCGGCTGCCGGACCGTGGTCAGCGCCGGCCGGGCCTGGGTGGCGGCGTCGGAGTCGTCGAAGCCGACCACGGCGACGTCCTGCGGCACCCGCAGCTGGTGCTCCCGCAGCACGGCCAGCGCGTCCAGCGCCATCAGGTCGGAGGCGACGAACAGCCCGTCGAAGGGGACCCCGCGCCCGAGCAGCTCCTCCATCGCCCGGGCGCCGCTGCCGCGGGCGAAGTCCCCGTACGCGACGAGGTCCGGGCCGTGCGGCAGGCCGTGCGCGGCCAGCGCCTCCTCCCAGCCCCGCAGCCGGTCCTGCCCGGCCGGCATGTCCTGCGGGCCGGCGATGGTGGCGATCCGGCGCCGGCCCCGCTCGACCAGGTGGTCGACGGCCAGCCCGGCGCCGGCGACGCTGTCCACGTCGACGTAGCTGATCGGCAGCCGGCCGACCGGGCGGGCCGAGAGCACCGCCGGCAGCCGCTCGGCCACCAGGATCCGCGGCAGCGGGTCGGCGGCGTGGGTGGAGATGAACAGCACCCCGTCCACGTGCCCGTGCCGCAGGTAGTCCAGCAGCTGCTCGCGGGCCCGCCGGTCCTCGGCCAGCATCAGCACCAGGTGGATGCCGAGCGGCCGGACGACCTCGGTCGCGCCGCGGACCATGCTGGCGAAGAACGGGTCGGAGAAGATCCGCGCGTGCGCCTCGGACACGACCAGGCCGATCGAGCCGGTGGCCCGGGTGACCAGGCTGCGCGCGGCCCGGTTGGGCTGGTAGCCGGTCTGCTCGATCGCGGTCTTCACCAGCTGGCGCGCCTTCGGACTGACCCCGGGGGTGTCGTTGAGGACGCGGGACACCGTCGACTTCGACACTCCGGCCACCGCAGCGATCTCCTTGATCGTCCGAGGCGCGTCCGGGGGCCTGGTCATGGGCCCGTTATACCGCGCCGGTCCGGACCGCCAGCCGACTTCGGATCATCGGGGTGTCGCTGGGACCGTTCCCACCCGGACGCGCGGGTGGAGAACGCTCAGCGTTAGCCCAGTTGCGCCGGAAGGGTGAGCCGTCTTGACCCGTCGGAACGCCGTGCCTACGGTACGGCTGGGAACGGTCCCAACCGTTCCCAGCCAACGGGGGGACCTCGGGAGTAGGGAGTCCCAGATGACGTCAGCCACGTCCCCGCCCCGCCGCCGGTGGCGGATCCTGGCCGCGGGTGGGTTCGCCGCCGCCGCGGTCACCGCGATGCTGGTGGCCGCCCCGAGCCCGGCCGGCGCGGTGCCGGCCCCTCCGGCCGGCTTCTCGCTCGTCTTCGGCGACGACTTCAACGGCACCGCCGGCACCCGCCTCAACGAGACCAACTGGCGCTACGACATCGGCACCTCCTACCCCGGCGGCGCGGCCAACTGGGGCACCGGCGAGGTCGAGCGGATGACCAGCGACTCGGCCAACGTGAGCATGGACGGCGCCGGCCACCTCGCCATCACCCCGCGCCGGGACGCGGCCGGCAACTGGACCTCGGCCCGGATCGAGACCCAGCGCACCGACTTCCAGCCGCCGGCCGGCGGCAAGCTGCGCATCGAGGCCTCCATCCAGCAGCCCAACGTCACCGGTGCCGCCGCCGCGGGCTACTGGCCGGCGTTCTGGGCCCTGGGCGCCCCGGCCCGCCCGGTCGGCGCGACCAACTGGCCCAGCGTCGGCGAGATCGACATCCTGGAGAACGTCAACGGCCGCAGCTCGGTCTTCGCGACCCTCCACTGTGGACCGGGCATCCCCGGCACCTGCAACGAGACCACCGGGCTCGGCAGCGGCGAGCGCGCCTGCCCCGGCTGCCTGACCAGCTTCCACACGTACGGGGTGGAGTGGGACAAGAGCGTGAACCCGGAGACGCTGCGGTGGTACCGCGACGGCACCGTCTACTTCACGCTCAACAAGAGCCAGGTCGACGCGACGTCCTGGACCAACGCCACCAACCACGGCTACTTCGTGATCCTCAACGTGGCCATGGGCGGCGGCTTCCCGGCCGCGTTCGGCGGCGGCCCGACCGCGGCGACCCAGCCCGGCGTGCCCATGCTGGTCGACTACGTCGCGGTCTACTCCGCCGGTGGCGGCACGACGAGCCCGCCCCCGCCCCCGCCGCCTCCGCCGCCGCCGTCGGGGACCGGCGCGTACGGCACGATCCAGGCCGAGTCGTCCAGCGCGCAGAGCGGCACCCAGCTCGAGGCGACCACGGACGTCGGTGGCGGTCAGGACATGGGCTTCATCGGCAACGGTGACTGGGCGCAGTACAACGGGATCGACTTCAGCAGCACGGCGGCGCACCAGTTCGTCGCCCGGGTCGCCTCCGGCGCCGCGGCCGGCGTCAGCGGCCTGGTCGAGGTGCGGCTCGACAGCCGGGCCAACGCGCCGATCGGCAGCTTCGCGGTCGGCAACACCGGCGGCTGGCAGAGCTGGCGCAGCATCCCGGCCAACATCAGCGCGGTCACCGGCGTGCACACGGTCTTCCTGACCTTCACCAGCGGTCAGCCGGCCGACTTCGTCAACGTCAACTGGTTCACCTTCGGCCACTGATCACTCAGTCCCAACAGGGTTCCCGGACCGGGGGCGTGACGCGCGGCAGCGGCGCCCCCGGTCCGGTCTGGCGCATCTCGTGCCCTAAGCAGGCGCCATTCCTTGTTCAATGCGCATAAGTTCACCCGATCGGGCCGTTCTGGCGTCTCACCGACGCAATCTGGTGACGCGCGGGTCTCAGCAGCCTACTGTGCGCCTTCATGGAATCATCGCAAGAAAGCGGCACAGACAGACCTGGCGGGGACGAGATCCTCGACTCGGCCGCTTTCCGCGCCGGGCGGTGGGTGCTCGGCGGTCTCGCCGCCAGCTATGCGTTGAGCACCCTGCTGCCCGCGGACTCCAAGCCGGACTGGGTCGACACCTGGTTCTACGGGATCGTGCTGATGACCGTCACGCTGGCCGGGCTGGTCCGGCCGCTGCTGGTCAAGCGGGACCGGCTGCCGTGGCTGCTGCTGTCGCTGGCGATGATCGCCTGGGCCGTCGGCGACCAATACTGGACGATCGCCTTCGCCAACTACCCCGAGGGCAAGGAGGTCCCGGTCCCGTCGCCGGCCGACGCCGGCTACCTCGGGGTCTACCCGCTCGCGTACGTCGGGCTCATCCTGCTGGCCCGCGCGGTGCTCAAGCGGGTGCCGGCCTCGGTACTGCTGGACGGGCTGGTCACGTCGCTCGCGGTGGGCGCGCTGTTCTCCGCGTTCACCATCCAGAAGGTGATCTCGGGGGTCAACGGCTCCACCGCCGAGGTGCTGACCAACCTGTCCTACCCCGTCGGCGACCTCATCCTCGTGGTCGTCGCGGTGGCCACGCTGGCGATGGTGCGCTGGCGGACCGACCCGGTGTGGTGGCTGCTGGTGGCCGGGTTCGGGCTGTTCGCCGTCGCCGACACGGCCTACCTGCTCGGCTCCAACACCTGGTACACGGACGGTTCCTGGGTCGACGGCACCTGGATGGTCGGCATCGCGCTGGTGCCGCTGGCGGGCTCGCTGCGGCGCCGGCCCGCGCCGACCGTGATCGGCGGGTTCGCCGCGCTGCTGGTGCCGATCCTGTTCTCGCTGGCCGCGCTGGTCGTGCTGGTGGTCAGCGCGTTCACCGACCTGCACCCGGTCACGGTCGTGCTGGCCGCGGCCTGCCTGCTGGCCGCCGGCGGCCGGACCGCGCTGACGTTCGAGCAGACCCGGGCGCTGACCCGCAGCCAGAACGAGGCCATGACCGACGAGCTGACCACCGTCGGCAACCGGCGGGTGCTCGACGACCAGCTGCCGGCCCTGGCCGCCGGCGCCGCCGCCGGCCGCCCGCTGCTGGTGAGCATCGTCAGCATCCGGCACCTGTCGGAGATCAACGAGACCCTCGGCTACGAATACGGCGACGGCCTGCTGGGCGCGCTCGGCGGCCGGCTGCGCGAGCAGATCGGCGATCGGGCGGTGCCGGCCCGGCTCGGCGGCGCGGAGATCGCGGTGCTGCAGCCGTTCGACGGGCACCTGGCCCGGGCCGAGCAGTCGATGCGCGACCTGCTCGCCGCCGTCGCCACCCCCGTCCGGGTCTCCGGCGTCGAGGTCGAGATCGAGCTGTCGGCCGGGATCGCGGCCGGCCCCATGCACGCCACCGACAGCCGCGACCTGCTGCGCTGCGCCGGCGACGCGCTGCGCCGGGCCAAGGCGACCGAGTCCGAGGTCGAGGTCTACGACCCGGCCCAGGACATCGGCCGCGACTTCGGCCCCCGGCTGCTGCCGGAGCTGATCGGCGCGCTGGAGGCGCAGCGGATCGTGGCCTGGTATCAGCCCAAGGTCGATCTGGCCAGCGGCTCCGCGGTCGAGCTGGAGGCGCAGCTGCGCTGGGTGCACCCCGAGCACGGGGTGCTCGACTCGGCCACCCTGCGCCCGCTGGCCGCGCGGGCCGGCCTCACCCGCCGGCTGACCCGCGTCCTGCTCAGCGAGGCCGTCCGCCGGTGCGCCTGGTGGCAGGCCAACGGGATCCAGCTCGGCGTCTCCCTCGACCTGACCACCGCCGACGTGCTCGACAGCCGCCTGCCGTACGAGCTGGCCCGGCTGGTCAGCGAGGCCGGGGTGCCGCCGGCCGCGATCCAGCTGGAGCTGGCCGAGGACCTGCTGCTGGTCGACCCGGGGCGCACCCGCCGCGCGCTCAACCAGTTCCGCACCCTCGGGGTCCGGCTGGCGCTGGACCACTACGGCCGGTCGGCCCCGTCGCTGACCCGGCTGCGCACCATGCCGGTGCAGGAGCTGAAGCTGGACCGCTCGTTCGTCGCCTCGGTGCTGCAGAGCGCGCCGGACGAGGCCGTGGTCCGCTCGACGATCAGCCTGGCCCAGTCGCTGGGCATCCGGACGGTGGCCGACGGGGTCGACACGAGCGAGCTGCTCGGCCGGGTCCGCGGCTACGGCGTCCGGGCCGTCCAGGGCGCCGCCGTGGGCGAGCCGATGGCGCCCGCGGTGCTGGCCGACTGGCTCGGCACCGGCGCGCCGGAGTCCGAGCCCTTCCGCGCGCCGCAGCCGATCGTATGACGGCCGTCGCGGACCAACCGGTTCGCGCGGCCGTACGGGACACCGGGGGTGGGTCCCGTGCTGCCACCGCGCGACCAGGGCCGGCACCGAAGACCACCCCGCTGACCCTCCCGGCCGGCGTCCAGCTCGACGCCGGGGCGCTGCACGGCTGGAGCTGGACCCCGGTGCGGCCGGCGCCGCCGGCCCACAACCCCGGCTGGGGCTGGGCCACCGAGCGCGCGGGCCGGCGCTGGAGCGTGTCCGGCGCGCCCTCGGTCCGCCGGCCGTCCCGGCTGCCGGTGGTGGTCGGCGACAAGCTGCGGGAGTGGGGCCGGCGCTACCTGCTGGCCGAGATCGCGGGCACGCTGGCCGCGCTCACCGCCGCCCTGGCCGTGCACACGCTGACCGGGTCGCTGGCCAGCGCCGCGCTGGCCGGCTCGGTGGCCGAGTCCATCGCGTACTACGGCGTGGTGCTGCGCCGGATGCTGCCCGCGCTGTACCGGCGGCACGCCGGGGCCGGCCGGCTGCCGCGGCTGGTGCGGACGGCCCGGGACGTGGTCACCGAGGTCTCCGACTTCCTGGCCGCGGAGCTGGCCGACACGCTCCTGGTCCGGCCCGGGCTGATCTACCTCGCCGCCGGCTGGGCCGGCTCCGGCGTGGTCTGGGGCCTGCTCATCGGCAAGCTGCTGGCCGACGTGGGCTTCTACGCCATCGTCATCCCCTCGTACGAGCTGCGGAAGAAGCTGATGCGCCGATGACCGACCCGCTGGCCGCCGACCGGCTGGCCCGGCTGCCCGGACCGACCCCGTTCCTGGTCCTGGACCTGGACCGGGTGGCCGCGGCGTACCTGGGCTTCACCGCGGCGCTGCCCGGGGTGGACGTGCACTACGCGATGAAGTGCAACCCGGACGAGCGGATCCTGCAGCGGCTGCACGGGATGGGCGGCCGGTTCGAGATCGCGTCGGTGGCCGAGCTGCGGGCGCTGGTCGAGATCGGCGTCGACCCGGCCGACGTGCTCTACAGCAACCCGGTCAAGCCGGCCACGCACATCGCCGAGGCCTGGCAGGCCGGGGTGTGGCGGTTCGGCTTCGACGGCACGCCGGAGCTGGCCAAGATCGCCCGGCACGCCCCCGGGGCGGCGGTCTACGCCCGGCTGCGCACCCAGCTCGGCGGCAACACGGTGCCGAGCGAGGGCAAGTTCGGCGTCTCCGGCGGGCAGGCGGTCGGGCTGCTGCGGGCGGCCCGCGCCGCCGGGCTCCGGCCGTACGGGCTGGCCTTCCACGTCGGCTCACAGATGCTCGACCCGGCGGCCTGGGGCGCGGCGCTGGTCCAGGCCGGTGCGGTCCTGCGCGAGCTGGCCGCGGACGGGATCCGGCCCGAGCTGCTCGACCTCGGCGGCGGCTTCCCGGCCCGGTACGCGGACGCGACCCCGCCGCCGCTGGACGACTTCGCCGCGGCCATCCGGGCCGGACTGGAGCGGCTGCCGTACCGGCCGCCGGTGCTGGCCGTCGAGCCCGGGCGGGCGCTGGTGGCCGAGGCCGGGGTCATGGTCGCCACCGTGATCGGCACGGCCGAGCGGGCCGGGCGGCGCTGGGTGCACCTGGACGTCGGCGCGTTCAACGGGTTCATGGAGGCGCTGGAGAGCGGCAACCTGCTGCGGTTCCCGGTGACCGACTCGCGCGGGTCGGCGGTCCGGGAGCCGGCCCACCTGACCGGGCCGACCTGCGACAGCCAGGACACGATCATGTTCGACGTGCCGCTGTCGGCGGACCTGGAGGTCGAGGACCGGGTCTTCCTCGGCACGGCCGGCGCGTACACGACCAGCTACGCCAGCGACTTCAACGGGTTCGCGGTGCCCCGGACGTACGCGTCGGACCTGGTCGACGCCTAGGGCGCGCCCTAACGCCAGGTGACGATCCGGATCGTCGAGCCGTCCTGGGTCGAGCGGACCTGGACCAGGTCGCAGATCTGGTTGGCCAGCCACAGGCCGCGCACGTCCGGCTCGGTGTCCAGGGGCCGGACCCGGCCGGCCATCGGGTCGTCGACCGGCTCGGGATCGCGGACCTCG
>DATINN010000404.1:0-3071 GCA_035474175.1 Mycobacteriales bacterium
CGTTGGAGAGCACGATCCTGGCCCACGGGCTGCCCCCGGGCCGGAACCGAAAGGTGGCGGCCCGGCTGGAGGACGTGGTCCGGCAGGCCGGCGCGGTGCCCGCGACGATCGCGGTGCTGGGCGGGCAGCCGGTGCTGGGCCTGTCCGACGCCGAGCTGGACCGGGTCTGCGACCCCGGCGCGGGGCTGGTCAAGCTGTCCCGCCGCGACCTCGGCCCCGCGTACGGGCTGGGCCGGGACGGCGCCACCACCGTCGCCGCGACCGCCGCGCTGGCCGCCGCGGCCGGGATCCGGCTGTTCGCGACCGGCGGGCTCGGCGGGGTCCACCGCGGCGCCGCCACCTCGTACGACGTCTCCGCCGACCTGGACGTGCTGGCCGGCACGCCGGTGCTGGTCGTCTGCTCCGGGGTGAAGTCGGTGCTGGACATCGGGGCCACGCTGGAGGCGCTGGAGACCCGGTCGGTGCCGGTGCTGGGCTACCGGACGACCACGTTCCCGGCGTTCTACCTGCGCGAGTCGGCCTACCCGGCGCCGTGGACCGTGGCCGGCACCGCACCGGCGGACCGGACCACGTCCTCCAGCCGGGCCGCCACCTTCCGGTTGCGCCCGGGCGGCAGCCCGTGGGCCAGGATCGTGCTCTCCAACGCGACCACGGCCCGCCCGCTGCCGAGCGCGGCGTCGACCTCCGGTGAGACTCGCACCGCACCACTATGCCGGGCCGGACGGCAACGGCCGGTCGACGTCGCCGGGCGGCGCCGCATGTCCCCTTTCCAACCGATCCACCTGGAAAGGTGTGGCAGGGTTCGGGGGTGCCCTCGACCCGCAACCGCGCCACCCTGCCCGTCCCCCGGCTCAGCGGCTCCACGCTCGTGGTGCCGCCGCCCGCGGACGGGGCCGGGGCGTGGGCCGGGGCGCCGAGCGCGCTGCTCGTCGACGGCACGTTCTACCTGGCCTACCGGCTGCGGCGGCCGATCGGCGCGGGCCGCGGGATCCGCAACGTGGTCGCGGCCTCGGCCGACGGGGTCCGGTTCGAGGAGGTCGCCGCGCTGGAGCGGGACCGCTTCGGCGCCGAGTCGCTGGAGCGCCCGGCGCTGGTGGTGACGCCGGAGGGCCGCTGGCGGGTGTACGTGAGCTGCGCCACCCCGGCGTCCAAGCACTGGCGGGTCGACCTGCTGGAGGCCGACACCCCGGCCGGGCTGGGCACGGCGACCCCGCAGACCGTCCTGCCGGGCAGCGACACGGCCGCGGTCAAGGACCCGGTGCTGCTGCACGACGGCGCGCGCTGGCACCTGTGGGCCTCGGTGCACCCGCTGCAGCGCTGGGACGACGCCGACCGGATGACCACCGACTACGCGACCGGTCCGGACGGGGTGCGCTGGACCTGGCACGGCCCGGTCCTCACCGGCCGGGACGGCGCCTGGGACGCCCGCGGCGTGCGGGTCAGCGCGGTCCTGCCGGTCGGCGACACCATCGAGGCCGCGTACGACGGGCGCGCGACGGCCGAGCAGAACTGGGAGGAGCGGACCGGCCTGGCCACCGGCACGCTCGGCCCGGACGGCCGGTACGGGCCGCTGACCGCGCGCGCCGGCGAGCCGGTGCGCTCGCCGTACGGCGGCGGCGGGGTGCGCTACCTGTCGGTGGTGCCGCTCCCGGACGGGACGACCCGGATCTACTACGAGGTCACCCGGCCGGACGGCGCGCACGAGCTCCGCACGGAGCTGCACCGCTAGCAAGGACATACTCGCGCGATGCATCTCTCGGCGAAGGCGGACTACGCGGTCCGGGCCGCGGTCCACCTCGCCGGCTCGCCCGACCGGCCGGTCAAGGGCGACGCGATCGCGCAGGCCCAGGACATCCCGTACCCGTTCCTCGGCAGCATCCTGCGGTCCCTGCGCGAGGCCGGGATCGTGCGCAGCCAGCGCGGCGCCGACGGCGGCTACTGGCTGGACCGGCCGGCCTCGGCGGTCACCCTCGCCGAGGTGATCCGCGCGGTCGACGGGCCGCTGGCGTGGGTGCGGGGCGTCCGCCCCGAGGACCTGGAGTACGCCGGGGCGGCGCGGGCGCTGCAGGAGGTGTGGATCGCCGCCCGGGCCAACCTCCGGGAGGTGCTGGAGGCGGTCACGCTGGCCGACGTCGCCGCCGGAACGCTGCCCGAGCGCATCACCGCCCTGGCCGCCGACCCCGCCGCCTGGGAGCCGCACTAACCCCCGGCGCGCCCCAGCCCCCGGCGCGCCCCAGCCCCCGGCGCGCCCCAAGCCCCCGGCGCGCTCTGGCCTCGGCGCGCTACTTCTTCGGCAGGTTGAGCTTGGAGAGGTCCGGCATCTGCATGCCGGGCGGCAGCTGGTTGAGCGCCCCCGGCGGCAGCGCCGGCATCCCGCCGCGCACCTTCGGCGGCGTCGGCCCGCGGCCCTTGCCCTTCTTCCCCTTCTTGCCGCGGGTCTTGGAGGTCCGGCGCATGCCCGGCAACCCCATCCCGCCCGCCATCTGCTGCATCATCTTGCGGGCCTCGAAGAACCGGTCGACCAGCCCGTTGACCTCCGAGACCGAGACCCCGGAGCCGCGCGCGATCCGGGCCCGCCGGGAGCCGTTGATGATCTTCGGGTCCTGGCGCTCGGCCGGGGTCATGCCCCGGATGATCGCCGCGGTCCGGTCGAGGTCGCGGTCGTCGATGTTGGCGATCTGGTCCTTCATCTGGCCCATGCCCGGCATCAGGCCGAGCAGGTTGGAGATCGGGCCCATCTTGCGGATCGCCATCATCTGCTCGAGGAAGTCCTCGAGGGTGAAGCTGTTGCCGGAGGCGAGCTTGCCCGCCATCCGCTCGGCCTCGTCCTCGTCGAAGGCCGACTGGGCCTGCTCGATGAGGGTGAGCACGTCGCCCATGCCGAGGATGCGCGAGGCCATCCGCTCCGGGTGGAAGACGTCGAAGTCGCACAGCTTCTCGCCGGTGGAGGCGAACATGATCGGCTGACCGGTCACGTACCGGACCGAGAGCGCGGCACCGCCGCGGGCGTCGCCGTCGAGCTTGGTCAGCACGACGCCGGAGAAGCCGACCCCGTCCTGGAACGCCTGCGC
>DATINN010000405.1:0-4634 GCA_035474175.1 Mycobacteriales bacterium
CTCGCCCTGGACGCGGTCGCGATCGCGGCCCAGGCCCTGGTCGGCCGGTTGCTCGGGGCCGGCGACACGGTCGGCGCCCGGGCCGCGACCCGGCGGATGCTCGAGCTCGGCCTGGTGTTCGGCGTGCTGGTCGGGCTGGCGCTGCTGGGGTCGCGCGGGCTGCTGCCGCACGCGTTCAGCGACGACCCGCTGGTGCTGCACCTGGCCTCGTTCGTGCTGCTGTTCGCGGCCGTGCTGCAGCCGGTCAACGCGGTGGTCTTCGTGCTGGACGGGGTGCTGATGGGGGCCGGCGACACGCGCTACCTGGCCGTCACGATGGTCGCCGCGGCCGTGCTGTTCCTGGTGCTGGCCGCGGTGCTGATCGTGACCGGCGCCGGGCTGGGCTGGCTGTGGGCGTCGATCGGGGCGCTGATGCTCGTCCGGCTGGCCACCCTGACCAGCCGGCTGCGCAGCGACCGCTGGCTGGTCACCGGCGCAATCCGGTAGACCGCTCCGGCAGGATCCCGGGCATGACCGCGCTGATCTCGCACACGACCCTGGACTCCACCGACGCGTACGCCCAGTCGGTGTGGTGGGCCGACGTGCTCGGGTTCGCCGAGGACCCGGCCGACCCCAACCTGCCCGGCCACGAGGAGTGCATGATCTTCGCCCCGGACGGGACCACCCGGATCCTGTTCATCGAGGTGCCGGAGAAGAAGTCGGTTAAGAACCGGGTGCACTTCGACCTGGTCCCGGCGGCCGGGACCCGCGACGAGGAGCTGGCCCGGCTGCTCGCCCACGGCGCCACGGTCGTCGACGACCTGCGCCGGCCCGACGGCCGGGGCTGGGTCGTGCTGGCCGACCCGGAGGGCAACGAGTTCTGCATCCTCCGCTCCGAGGCCGAGCGCGCCGCCGGATGAGACCGACCGCCCTCGGCCCCTGACGGGTCAGCCGCTGCTCTGGCCCCACTCCAGCACCCGGGCGGTCAGCGCCTGCACGTCCCGGTCGAGCCCGCCGACGACCCGGTCGAGCGACTCGAAGCGCTCGCCGACCTCACGGCGGAACAGCGCGGACTCGGCCGTCAGCAGGTCCAGCCGGCCTTCGACGGACCCCAGGTGGTCGGTGATGTGGGCCTGCCGGTCGACCAGGAGCGTGAACCGGGTCTCCAGCACGTCGAGGCGCTGGTCGACCCGGTCGAACCGGGTGTCCACACCGTCGAACCGGGCGTCGACGTCGTCGAAGCGGGAGTGCAGGGTGGCCAGGCCGTCGAGGACCTGCGTGAGGGTCGGCTCATCCGTCATGACGCAAATCCGAGGGCGCTCCGGAGGCCACTCCGAGCGGTTATCCACAGGTTTGGGCGATTCTGCCGGCCACCAGGACGCCCCGCGTACGACGGCTACGCAGCGATGAAAGCCTGCTCACCACGTTGGAAATGAGTGAGGTCCCGTCCGCTGCGGGCCGCTCGCTCAGACCAGGTCGCGGAGGACCAGGGTCTGGTCGCGGCCGGGCCCGACGCCGATGGCGGAGACCGGGCAGCGGGACAGCTCCTCGACCCGGCGCACGTACGCCTGAGCGGCCTCGGGCAGGTCGGCGAACGTCTTGGCGTCCTCCAGCGGCTCGAACCAGCCGTCGAGGTACTCGTACACCGGGGTGGCCCGGGCCAGGTCGGTCTGCAGCATCGGCATCTCCTCGACCCGCTCGCCGCCGATCTCGTACCCGACGCAGACCGGCACCCGCTCCAGCCCGGACAGCACGTCCAGCTTGGTCAGGAACAGGTCGGTGAGCCCGTTGACCCGGGTCGCGTAGCGGGCGATGACCGCGTCGAACCAGCCGCAGCGGCGCAGCCGCCCGGTCGTCACCCCGATCTCGCCGCCGGCCTTGCGCAGGAACTCGCCGTAGTCATCGAACAGCTCGGTCGGGAACGGCCCCTCCCCGACCCGGGTCGTGTACGCCTTGAGGATCCCGATCACCCGGCTGATCTTGGTCGGCCCGATCCCGGACCCGGCCGCCGCGCCGCCCGCCGTCGGCGAGGACGACGTGACGAAGGGATAGGTGCCGTGGTCGACGTCGAGCAGCGTGCCCTGCGACCCCTCCAGCAGCAGCGTGGCCCCGTCGTCCAGGGCCCGGTCGAGCAGCAGCCGGGTGTCGGCGATGCGCGGCCGCAGCCGCTCGGCGTAGCCGATGTACTCGGCCCAGATCGCGTCCACGTCCAGGGCGCGGCGGTTGTAGACCTTGACCAGGATCTGGTTGCGGTCGCGCAGCGCGATCTCCAGCTTGGCCCGGAACTGCTCCTCGTCCAGCAGGTCCTGCATCCGGATGCCCATCCGGGCGACCTTGTCCCCGTACGCCGGGCCGATGCCGCGCCCGGTCGTGCCGATCCGGGACTTGCCCAGGTACCTCTCGGTGACCTTGTCCAGAGCCCGGTGGTACGGCATGATCACGTGCGCGTCGGCGGAGATCACCAGCCGGCTGGTGTCCACGGCCCGGGCCTCCAGCGCGTCCAGCTCGCCGATCAGCACGCCCGGGTCGACCACCACCCCGTTGCCGATCACGCAGGTGACCCCCGGCGTGAGGATGCCGGACGGGAGCAGGTGCAGGGCGAAGTGCTGGCCGTCCGGGGTGACCACGGTGTGGCCGGCGTTGTTGCCACCCTGGTAGCGGACGACGTACTGGACCTGCTCGCCGAGCAGATCGGTGGCCTTGCCCTTGCCCTCGTCGCCCCACTGGGCGCCGACGAGCACGATGGCGGGCATTCGCGAACTCCTGGAGTCGGGATCCAAACGGCAAAAGCCTAACCTGGGTGCCATGCCCTCGATCCCGTCGCCGGAGCGGCTCGTGCGCCTCGCCCGGGACCAGGCCGGGTCCGGCGTGAAGCTGGCCCGGGAGCAGGCCGAGGCGCTGGCCGCGCTGCCCGGCGCGCTGGTGTCGCTGACCCGTGCCGTGTCCAGCCTGGACCGCACCGTCCGGGACGCGAAGGACACCGTCGCCCGGCTGTCCCGGCTGGGCGAGCGGCTGGAGGGGATCCTGGACGAGGTCGAGCAGCCGGTGAAGGACCTGGCCCCGGGCCTGCGACGGGTCGGCGCCGTCCTGGACGACCCGGCCGTCAGCGACCTGCCCGAGACCGTGCGCCGGGTCCGCGAGGACCTGCTGCCGCTGGTGGCGACGTTGCGCGGCGGGGCCGACGTGCTGGACCGGTTCGCGGGGGCGCGGTCGCTGCTGGGCGGGTTCCGGGGGCGCCCACCGGTGTCGCTGCCGGCCGAGCCGCCGACCACGCCGCCGGTGATCGAGGCCGAGCCGCCGGTGATCGAGGCCGAGCCGCCGACGACGCCGGCCGCGCCGCCAATGCTCGGGGCCGAGCCACCGGTGACACCGGCCGCTACCGAGTCCTGACGGCCGGGGTCAGTCCCCCAGCGCGGTGGCGGCGGTCGGGTCGGAGTCGCGCAGGAACTGGCGGCACCGGGTCGCCTCGTCGTCCTCGCCGATCGCGGCCGCGGCCCGGCCGAGCGCGTGCAGGCTGCGCAGGAAGCCCCGGTTGGGCTCGTGCGCCCACGGCACCGGGCCGAAGCCCTTCCACCCGGCCCGGCGCAGGGCGTCCAGGCCGCGGTGGTAGCCGACCCGCGCGTACGCGTACGACTCGACGACATGGCCGGCCTCGAAGGCGCGGTCGGACAGCGCCGCCCACGCCGCCGACGAGGTCGGCACGCGCGCCGCGACGTCGACCGGGTCGTCCCCGGCCGCGAGCGCCGTCGCCCCCGGGTCCACCGGCAGTTCGGTCCCCGGCGGCTGAGCAAGCAGGTCGTGAGGCACACCGGGATCCTGCCACGCCCGGCACCCGCCGTGCGTCCCCAGCACGCGGCCCCGGTCCCGGTGCGGGGGCCGGGGCCGCGTGCCCGGGGGGATCAGACCGACAGGGACCTGATCGGGGAGCGGAGCCCGTTGGCGGACTTCGCGTAGTACCGGAACGACGCCGACGGCGCCGCGAGGTCGAGGGCCCATCGCCCGCTCGACCCGGTGGAGAACTTCGTCCAGGTCCGCCACTTCCCCGTGGAGGTCTTGACGAAGAGGATCATCTTCGAGTCCGGCCGGGCCGTGCCGCCGACGTGCACGGCCGGCCGGCCGCTGCCCGCGGCCAGCCGGCTGCGCGGCACCGCCAGCGCCGACGTCGCGACCTTGGTGCTCTTCACGGCGGACCGGGTCTCGCCGACCACCTGGTACTGGTAGTCGGTCCGGGCCCGGAACGGCACCGAGAACCGGCCCCGGGCGTCGGTCCGCTTCGGGTACGCCTGCCAGGCGCCCTTCGTACCGGGCCGGATCTTGACCGTGATCGGCGAGCTCGGCCGGGCCTTGCCGGTGATCCGGAAGACCGACCGCAGCGGGACCGTGGCCGGGGCGCCGGCCGTGACCGGGGTGACCACCCGGGCGCTGGTCCGGTCCCGGGCCGGCGCCGCGGACGAGGCCCCGTAGGCCGGGTCCTCCCGCAGGCCGAGCTTGCGCGAGCAGGCCGGCCAGGGCGACCAGCCCCGGTCGGCGTACAGGCGCTTCGCGATCCGGTCCTGCTCGGCCTTGGAGTTCTGGTGCGGCAGCCGCTTGCCCCCGTACGCGCGCCAGGTGCCGGCGTCGAACTGGTAGGCACCGTAGTATCCGTTGCCGGTGTT
>DATINN010000406.1:0-1632 GCA_035474175.1 Mycobacteriales bacterium
GCCGGCGCGGGGCCGCTGGGAGGTCACGGTCGAGGTGACCGCGACCGCGCCGGGCGCGCCGGTGGCCGCGCCGCCGACCCGGGAGCTGTGGCGGCCACCGGCCGTCGGCGCCGGCGACCACCGGCTGCCGGCGCTGGTCGAGCGGGCCGTCGCCGACCTCGGCGGGCTGCTCGCGGCCGACCCGCTCGCGCCCGACGACCACTACCTGGCCGCCGGCGCGCCCTGGTATCTCACGCTCTTCGGCCGGGACTCGATCTGGGCCGCCCGGATGGCGCTGCCGCTGGGCACGGAGCTGGCCGCCGGCACGCTGCGGACGCTGGCCCGCCGCCAGGGCACCCGCACCGACGCCGGCACCGAGCAGGCGCCGGGCAAGATCCTGCACGAGGTCCGGGTCGGCCGGTCCGGCGTGGAGGTCTACTACGGCACCGTCGACGCGACCCCGCTGTGGGTCTCGCTGCTGCACGACGCCTGGCGGTGGGGCCTGCCGCCGGCGGAGGTGCGGGCGCTGCGGCCCAACCTGGAGGCGGCGCTGGGCTGGCTGCGCGACTCGGCCGCGGCCGGCGACGGCCTGGTGCGCTACGTGGACCGGGCCGGCCGGCTGGCCAACCAGGGCTGGAAGGACTCCGGCGACTCGGTGCAGTTCGCCGACGGGCGGCTGGCCGAGCCGCCGATCGCGCTGTGCGAGGTCCAGGCCTACGCGTACGAGGCCGCGGTGCAGGGGGCGGCGCTGCTGGACGCGACCGGCGGGGACGGCCGGCCGTGGCGGGACTGGGCCGCGGCGCTGGCCGGGCGGTTCCGGGACCGGTTCTGGATCGAGGACGCGGCCGGGCGCTACCCGGCGATCGCGCTGGACGGCGACGGCCGGCCGGTCGACTCGGTCACCTCCAACATCGGCCACCTGCTCGGCACCGGGCTGCTCGACGCGGCCGAGACGGCCGAGGTGGTGGCCCGGCTGGCCGCGCCCGACCTCGACTGCGGGGTCGGGCTGCGGACGATGTCGACCCGCTCGGCCGGGTTCAACCCGCTCAGCTACCACGGCGGGTCGGTGTGGGCCCACGACACCGCGATCGCGCTGCGCGGGCTGGCCGCGGTCGGCACGGCGCCGGCGCTGGAGACGGCCGGCAGCTACGTGCGCGGGCTGCTGGCGGCCGGGGCGGCCTTCGACTTCCGGCTGCCGGAGCTGTACGGCGGGGAGGCCACGGGCGACGGCCGGCTGCCGCTGCCCTACCCGGCGGCGTGCCGGCCGCAGGCCTGGTCGGCCGCGGCGGCGCTGGTCGTGCTGACCGCGACGCTGGGGCTGGCGCCGGACGTGCCGGCCGGGCGGCTCGCGCTGCGGCCGCTGCGCCCCTCCCCCGTCGGCGAGCTCACCGTCCGCGGGCTCCGGGTCGCCGGCGAGCCCCTCGACGTCCGCCTCACCGCGACCGGCGAGCTGGACGTGCTCACCGCCCCGGCGTCCCTCACGATCGAGTCTCGATAGCCGGCGCCGCCGGCCTGCGCTGACAGACTCGGTCCGTGCGGGTGCTGGGTTCGGAGCCGTGGCGGCGGGCGCCGCGGCTGCTGCTGCGGCACCCGGCCGTGCTGGCCGCGATCGCCGGCACCTGCGCGCTGCTCGCGATCGCGGCCGCGTCCGGG
>DATINN010000407.1:0-3183 GCA_035474175.1 Mycobacteriales bacterium
GTCCGCCACCGCGCCGTCCGACGGCCCGGGCCGGCCGGCCGACGGCGGTGGCGTCGCGGCGACCGGCCCCAGCCCGAGCCCGAGCCCGGTGCAGCCCACCCCGACGCCGACCCCGGCCCCGCCCCCGCCGGCCGCGTGCGCCGACAGCGCGCTGCGGGTGGCCGTGTCCGCGCGGCAGCCGGCGTACCAGGTCGGGCAGGCGCCGTGGCTGGACCTGACCGTGCGCAACGTCTCCACGGTGGCCTGCCTGCGCGACGTCGGCGCCGGCCAGCAGGAGATCACGCTGATGCGCGGCACCCAGCGGCTGTGGTCCAGCAACGACTGCGGCCCGCAGGACGACAGCCGGTCGATCCAGCTGCTCAAGCCGGGCGTGGTGCTGACCTCGTCGGTGCACTGGACCGGGCTGGGCTCCCGGCCCGACTGCGCCGGCAAGCGGACCGCGGTCGGCGCCGGCACCTACGCGCTGGTGGCCCGGGTCGGCACGGCCGTCAGCCGCCGCACGCCGCTCGTCCTGCGCTGACGGTCAGACGTAGCGCTCGAGGATCGAGGACTCGGCCAGCCGGGACAGGCTCTCCCGCACCGACCGGGCCCGCGACTCGCCCACGCCCTCGACCGCCTGCAGGTCGTCGACCGTGGCCGCGAGCAGCTTCTGCAGCCCGCCGAAGTGGTCGACCAGCCGGTCGACGATCGCGCCGGGCAGCCGCGGCACCCGGGCCAGCAGCCGGTAGCCGCGCGGGCTGACCGCCGTCTCCAGCGCCTCCGGCGTGGCCGCGAAGCCGAGCGCCCGGGCGACCGCGCCCAGGTCGAGCAGCTCGGTCTGGGACAGCGCGGCCAGCTCCGCCAGCGCCTCGTCGGTCGTCTCCAGCTCGCGCCCGCCGGGCACGTAGTCGCGGGTGACCAGGGCGCGCTCGGCGTCGACCCCGGCCAGCAGCTCCTCCAGCTGCAGGGTCAGCAGCCGGCCGTCGGTGCCGAGCTCGACGACGTAGCCCTCGATCTCGTCGGCGATCCGGCGCACCATCTCCAGCCGCTGCGCCACCGCGGTCGCGTCGCGCACGGTGACCAGGTCCTCGATCTCCAGCGCGGACAGCGTGCCGGCGACCTCGTCCAGCCGCAGCTTGTAGCGCTCCAGCGTGGCCAGGGCCTGGTTGGCCCGGGACAGGATGGCGGCCGAGTTGTCCATGACGTAACGCCGGCCGTCCACGTACAGCCCGATGACGCGCATGGACTGGCTGACCGAGATCACCGGGTAGCCCGTCTGCGAGGAGACCCGCTGCGCGGTGCGGTGCCGGGTGCCGGACTCCTCGGTCGGGATGCTCGGGTCGGGCATCAGCTGGGTGGCGGCCCGCACGATCCGGGAGCCGTCGGTGGCCAGCACGACCGCGCCGTCCATCTTGGCCAGCTCCCGCATCCCGGTCGCGGAGAACTCCACGTCCAGCGGGAAGCCGCCGGTGCACAGCGACTCGACCAGCTTGTCGTAGCCGAGCACGATCAGGGCGCCGGTGCTGCCGCGGAGGATCCGCTCCAGGCCGTCCCGCAGGGCGGTCCCGGGCGCCATCAAGGCCAGGGTCGTACGGAGCTTGTCCTCGCGGTCCGGCACCGCCACCTGCTCTCCCCGGGTCCTGGAACGTCGCCAGTCTACGGGCGCGTGTCGAACGAACACCGCACGTGATGGCGGGAGCACCGTACTCGCCCGTCAACGGGGCAAGGTGCGCAGCGCGGCCCCGAGGTCGGCGACCTCGGTGACCCGCATCCCGGCCGGGACCGGACCCGGGTCGGGCGGGACGAGCGCGGCCGTGAAGCCGAGCCGGGCCGCCTCGGCCAGCCGGCGGCCGACGGCGCCGACCCGGCGAACCTCGCCGGACAGGCCGACCTCGCCCAGCACCACCGTGGTCGGCGGGATCGGCGCGTCCCGGGCCGCGGACGCCACCGCGAGCGCCAGGGCCAGGTCGGCGGCGGGCTCGGTGACCCGGACGCCGCCGACGGTGGCCGAGAAGACGTCGTCGTCGCCGAGCTTGACCCGACCGCGCCGCTCCAGCACGGCCAGCACCATCGCCACCCGGGACGCGTCGAGCCCGCTGACCGCCCGGCGCGGCGTGGCCAGCGTGGACCGGGCCACCAGCGCCTGCACCTCGGCCAGCAGCGGCCGGCGGCCCTCCACGGTCACCGTCACGCAGGTGCCCGGCACCGCCTCGGTCCGCCGGGACAGGAACAGGCCGGACGGGTCGGGCAGCCCCTCGATCCCGCCGTCGGTCAGCTCGAAGCAGCCGACCTCGTCGGCCGGGCCGAACCGGTTTTTCGTGGCCCGGACCAGCCGCAGCGCCGAGTGCCGGTCGCCCTCGAACTGCAGCACCACGTCGACCAGGTGCTCCAGCACGCGCGGCCCGGCGATCGCGCCGTCCTTGGTCACGTGCCCGACCAGCACGGTGGCCATGTTGCGGGACTTGGCCGCGGCGATGAGGGCGGCCGCGACGGCCCGGACCTGGGTCACCCCGCCGGCCGTGCCCTCGGCCACCGGGGAGGCGATCGTCTGCACCGAGTCGACCACCAGCAGCCCGGGACTCACCGCGTCCACATGCCCGAGCAGGGCGGCCAGGTCGGTCTCGGCCGCCAGCCACAGCCGCGGGTGCAGGGCGCCGGTGCGCTCGGCCCGCAGCCGGACCTGGGCCGCCGACTCCTCGCCGGTCACCACCAGGGCGGTGCCGCCGGCCGCGTAGTGCTTCGCCACCTCCAGCAGCAGGGTGGACTTGCCGACCCCGGGCTCGCCGGCCAGCAGCAGCACCGCGCCCGGCACCAGGCCGCCGCCGAGCACCCGGTCGAGCTCGCCCACGCCGGTGGGGCGCGCCCGGGCCGCCTCGACGTCGATCTCGGCGATCGGCCGGGCCGGCTCGGTCACCGCGCCCGCGCCGACCGCGGCGGTCAGCGGCCGCAGCCCGACCGGGCCGGCCCCGACCTCACCGACCGAACCCCAGGCCTGGCACTCCGGGCAGCGGCCGACCCAGCGGGGCGGGGTGGCCAGCTGCATCAGCGTGCGGGAGGCCCCTGCGAGCGGCTGCAGCGTGCCGTGGAACATGTTGAAGACCATGAACCAGACGGCCGCCGCCTTGGCCGCCGAACCGAACAGCGGGGCGAAGGTCGGCCCCAGCATGTGGGCCAGCACCGACGGTTCGCCGTTGCCGCCGATGG
>DATINN010000408.1:0-3001 GCA_035474175.1 Mycobacteriales bacterium
GCTCGCGCTGGCCCCGCTGTGGCCGCCGGCGGCCCGGGTCGCGACCGTCCGGCTGGCGCCGCCGGGGCCGGCCGAGCGGGGCGCCCGGGTCCGGGTGCTGCTGCCGTACCTGCCGGTGGTGGTGGCGCTGATCGCGGCCGCGGCCGCCGGTCCGGGGCTGCGCGGGCCCGGGCTGGTGCTCGGCAGCGTGGCCGTGATCGGGCTGCTGCTGGCCCGGCAGGTGCTGACCGCGCTGGACAACGCCGCGTTCGCCGCCGAGGAGACCCGGATGGCCTACTCGGACCCGCTGACCGGGCTGGGCAACCGGGCCCTGCTCGCGGCCGAGGTGGCCCGGGCCCAGCGCGCCGCCCGCGGCGGCAGCCGGCTGTCCCTGCTGCTGCTGGACCTGGACGGGTTCAAGGCGGTCAACGACTCGCTCGGGCACGAGGCCGGGGACCGGCTGCTGGTCCGGCTGGCCCAGCGGCTCAGCGCCACCGTCGGTCCGGACGACGTGGTCGCGCGGCTGGGCGGGGACGAGTTCGCGGTGCTGGTCGAGGCGGCCGCGCCCGGCGCCGGGCTGCGCACCGCCCGCCGGCTGCTGGACGCGCTCGGGGCGCCGGTCGAGTTCGCCGGCCGCACCGTCCGGGTCACCGTCAGCATCGGCGTGGTCGAGCAGGTCGGCGGCGACACCGGCGACGTGCTGCGGGACGCCGACGTGGCCATGTACGCGGCCAAGAGCGCGGGCAAGGCCTGCGTGCGGCAGTTCGAGCCGGCCATGCGCCGGGCCGTGGTGGCCAAGGCCGAGCTGGAGGCCGACCTGCGGCACGCGCTGGACCGGGGCGAGTTCAGCCTGCGCTTCCAGCCGGTGGTCGACCTGGACAGCCGGGAGCTGCGCGGCGCCGAGGCGCTGGTGCGCTGGCAGCACCCGCGCCGGGGACTGCTCGCGCCGGACGCGTTCATCCCGCTGGCGGTCGAGGTCGGGCTGATCGGCGAGCTGGACCGGTGGGTCATGGACGAGGCCTGCCGGCTGGTGGCGGGCTGGCAGCCGCTGCGGCCCGGCTTCACCGTCAGCGTCAACGTCACCGCCGACCGGTTCGCCAGCACCGACCTGGTCGGCGCGGTGGCCGAGGCGCTGGCCGGCACCGGCCTGCCGCCGCAGTGCCTGACCCTGGAGCTGACCGAGACCGCGCTGGTCGCGGACGCGGAGGCGACGATCAGCCGGCTCGGCGCGCTCGGCGCGCTCGGGGTGCAGGTCGCGATCGACGACTTCGGCACCGGCTACTCGTCGCTGGCCTACCTGCACCGGCTGCCGGCCAGCATCCTGAAGATCGACAAGTCCTTCGTGGAGGGCCTGGGCACCAACGCGGAGTCGACCGCGCTGGTCCGGGTGATCATGGGGCTGGCCGAGACGTTCGGGCTCCGCACGGTGGCCGAGGGGGTGGAGACGGAGTCGCAGCGCTCGCTGCTGCGGGCGCTGGGCTGCACCACCGCGCAGGGCTACCTGTTCGCCCCGCCGCTGGAGCCGGCCGACCTGGAGGCGATGCTGGCCGGGCCGGCGCGCGGGGTCGGCGCGGCCCGGCTCCGGTCCCCGGAGGAGGAGCTGGCCGCGGAGGACCCGCCGGAGCCGGCCCCGGAGCCGCCGCTGCCGGTGGACGAGCCGGCCGCCGAGCCCGCGGAGGAGCCGGCCGCGCGCGGGGTCGGCGCGGCCCGGTTGCGGTTGCTGCCCGATCCGGACGCGCCCGCGACCGGGTCCTGACCGGTACCGGTCGCCGTGGGCGGCGAAAGTGCCGGAGAACTTCCTGGTGCCGGTGCGCGCGGAGTCCTTGACTGTCGTACGGAGGTCGGCGTCCCGGTCGCTGGTCTCCGAATCGGGGGTCGGCGATTCCGGTTGCCGATCCAGGAGGGTCGGTCCCTGCTCTCGTCCAGCGGGGACCGATCCTTCCCCCGAGCCCAGCCGCGTCACCGGCCGTGTCCCCGCCGGCACCCGGCGCGCTGACCCGGAGCCCTCCGGTCAGCTCTGCGCGGGGTCCTTCGGCAGCTCGGCCGCACCCTGCGGGGTGCGCGGCAGCGGGCGGCGCGGTTCGCGGACGCCGGCGCCGCCGGCCTCACCGCCGTCGGGGCCGGGGCCGCCCAGCGGGGCCGACACCATCCGGCGCAGCTTCCGCCGGATCCGCAGCTTCCGCAGGGGGCCGAGATTCTGGCCGGTCAGCCGCATCTGCTCGTAGATCTGCCGCCGGCGCCGCAACAGTTCCTCGTCAATTCTCATCGTTCGCTCCCGGTCGGGCGCTGCCGGCGGTGCCTTCCCTGCGCGCCGCCGGGGTGGACGCGATCACGGGGTCGGCCGGCGCTCCGGTCCAGGCACCGCCGCGCCCGACCTCCGCTTCCGGCCAACGGTACGGCGCATCCCTTACAGCGCGGCCGGCTTGCTGCGGGGCCGGCTCTCACTGCGGGGCCGGCTTGCTGCGGGGCCGGGGTTACAGCGGGCCGCGGCAGAGGCGGAGGACCGCGCTGCCGAGCGGGACGCCGTCCTCGCCGAGCGTGCTGCGGTATCCGTCGAGCACCAGCCGCTCGCGGCCGAGCTCGACCCGTACCCCGCCGGCCGCGATGCGCGCGGACTGGATCCGGGCCGACAGCCGGGCCCGCTCGGCGACCAGGCGGGCGATGCCGGCGTCGATGGCGTCGATCTGGGTGCGCAGCAGCGGGATCAGCTCCGCTTCACCGGCGGCGGCGGGGGGCGTCAGCATGCTTGTCACTGTGGGGCTCCTGGAGTCAGCTGGTCCAGACCCGCCCGCCGGAGAAACACAAAACCCCGGGCAGTGGGCCCGGGGTTCCTGGTTGTCTGAGGTCAGACGACACTGGATACCGAGGACCGGTATCCATAGAAAAATCGAGTCGTCGTCTGCACGGGCGAAACTGTAGCAGGACCCGCGACCCGCCGGAAGCCGAACCGAAACTGTCGGCACGCAGTCGTACAGTTGTTCGGTCATGAGTAGCAGCCAGGTCGAGCTCCCGGTCACCCCCG
>DATINN010000409.1:0-3468 GCA_035474175.1 Mycobacteriales bacterium
CCCGCAGCGCAGCCCGCTGGTCGGGGGCGGCGTCCCGGTGCTCGGGCGCGACGACGACGGCGTCGTCGGGCAGCTCCACGTCCAGACCGGTCTTCCCGTACGCCAGCCGCACCCTCATGGGGCCAGCCTGCGCCGTGCGGCCCGCCGCTGGCAACGCCTAGGGACGCGCGGTCGAGGCCCGCACGACCAGCGACGTGGCCAGCTCGACGTGGAACGTGTCGAGCTCCTCCCCGTCCAGCAGCACCTGCAGCATCTGCGCCGCCACCCGGCCCATGTCGGCCAGCGGCTGCCGGACGGTGGTCAGCGGGGGCGCGGCCCAGCGGCTGATCGGCAGGTCGTCGAAGCCGACCACGCTGAGGTCGCGGGGCACGGCCAGCCCGGCCACCCGGGCCGCCTCGATCACCCCGAACGCCTGCTCGTCGCTGCCGGCGAACACCGCGGTCGGCGGGTCGGGCAGGGCCAGCAGCGCGACCGCGGCCTCGTAGCCGCCGGCGTGGTGGAACGTCCCGTCCCGGACCAGCGCCGGGTCGTACGGGATGCCGGCCGACTCCAGCGCCGCCCGGTAGCCGTCGATGCGGGCGCGGCTGCACAGCACCGAGGCCGGGCCGCCGATGACCGCGATCCGGCGGTGGCCGAGCTCGGTGAGGTGGCGGGTCGCGGCCAGCCCGCCGCCCCAGTTGGTCGCGCCCACGCTGGGCACGTCCGGGTCGGGCAGGTCGACCGGGTCGATGACCACGCACGGGATCCCGGCGTCCCGGAACACCGCCTTCTGCCCGGCCGTGAACGTCGAGGTCACCACCAGCACGCCGGCCCGGCCGGCGGCGGCCAGCCGCGGGGCCCAGCGCTGCCGGTCCGGCTCCTCCGGCATGGTCGAGACCACGACGTCGAGCCCGGAGCCGGTGACGCCGCGGATGATCTCCACCGCCCACTCGCTGTCCAGCGCGCGCATGACCAGGTCGACCGTGCGCGGGGAGCGGACCCGGCGGCGGCCCGGGCGGGTGTAGTTCTGCTGGTCGAGCAGCGCGCGGACCCGTTCCCGGGTCGAGGCCGAGACGTCGGCCCGGTCGTTGACCACCTTGGACACGGTGGCCAGCGAGACGCCGGCGGCAGCGGCCACGGAACGCAGGGTCGCGCGGGTCTCGGTCGTCGTCACGGCGTCCTCTCCGGCTGGCTTCCTCGCAGCATATCCGTACGGTCGAGAGTTTCGATGCAGTTTCGATCGATCCGGGAGCGGCCGAACGCATGAATGCGGCATTGACCAGTTGACACGTCCGAGAAGCGGCTCTTACGGTGCGTCCGAGGCCTTAACTTGTTCGAAACTTTCGAGGCGAGACTTCGCGAAAGGGAATTCCGTGCGACGTCCGATGGTCCTGTCCGCACTCCTCACCGGCCTGCTGAGCGCCACCCTCGTCGGCCCGCTCACGACCTCCGCCGGCGCCGCCGCGCCCGACCCCACCACCGCCACGCTGCGCCAGCTGGCCGCCCACACCGGCATGCGGGTGGGCACCGCGGTCGACACCTCCGCGCTGGCCAACGACCCGCAGTACCGGGCCCTGGTGGCCGCCCAGTTCGACACCGTCACCCCCGAGAACGTCATGAAGTGGGAGGTGACCGAGCCCCAGCAGGGCCAGTACGACTTCAGCCAGGCCGACACGCTCGTCGCCTTCGCCCGCGCCCACGGCCAGAAGGTGCGTGGCCACACGCTCGTCTGGCACAGCCAGCTGCCGGCCTGGGTCACCTCCCGGGACTGGACCAAGGCCGAGCTGCGCCAGGTGCTCAAGTCGCACGTCCAGACCGAGGCCGCCCACTTCCGCGGCAAGATCTGGGCCTGGGACGTGGTGAACGAGGCCTTCAACGACGACGGCACGCTGCGGGACACGCTGTGGCTGCGGGTGCTGGGCCCGGGCTACATCGCCGACGCGTTCCGGTGGGCGCACCAGGCCGACCCCAAGGCGATCCTCTTCTACAACGACTACAACATCGAGGGCGTCAACCCCAAGAGCGACGCCGTCTACTCGCTGCTGCGCCAGCTGCGCCACCAGGGCGTGCCGGTGCAGGGGGTCGGGGCGCAGGGTCACCTCGACACCCAGTTCCCCATCCCCGGTGACATCGTGCAGAACCTGCGCCGGTTCGCCGCGCTCGGCCTCTACAGCGCGATCACCGAGGCCGACGTGCGGATCCCGCTGCCGGTGGACCCGACCGAGAGCGCGGCCCAGTCGGCCGGCTACAGCGCCATGCTGCAGGGCTGCCTGCTGGTGAAGCGGTGCATCTCCTTCACCGTGTGGGGGTTCAGCGACAAGTACCAGTGGGTGCCGGGCGTCTTCCCCGGTGAGGGCTCGGCCGCGCTCTACGACGAGAACTTCCAGCCCAAGCCCGCCTACGACCAGGTCCGGCGGGACCTCGCGCTCGCGCCGCGCGGACGGGCCCGCGCCTGAGGGGTGCCGGTCCGGGCGGCCGTGACCGCCCGGACCGGCTCTCGCCCGCTCCCCGTACTGCCCTTCTGCACCGCCTGCCTGCCTGCACTGCCTGTCTGCACCGACCGCCTCTCCGTACCGACCGCCTCTCCGTACCGACCGGAGGACCTCCATGAGACTGCGCCGCCGCAGCACCGCCCTGCTCGCCTCGCTGGCGCTGGCCGGCCTCGGATTCACGGCCGGAGCGCCGGCCGTGTCCGCCGCTCCGGCCGTGTCCGCCGCTCCGGCGGCGTCCGCCGCCCCGGCCGCGTCCGCCGCTCCGGCCGGGCATCCGGGCCGGTGCGCCAACGGGTACGTCGGGCTCACGTTCGACGACGGGCCCAGCGCCACCACCGACCAGCTCCTGGCCGCGCTGACCACCAACAAGCTGCGGGCCACGATGTTCAACCAGGGCAACAACGCCCTGGCCCACCCGGACCTGGTCCGGGCCGAGCTGCGGGCCCGGATGTGGGTCGGCAACCACTCCTTCACCCACCCGCACCTGACCCAGCTGGGCGAGCCCGGCGCCTTCCAGGAGATCGCCAGCACGCAGTGGGTGCTGCGGGACATCACCGGCCGCGAGCCGACGCTGTTCCGGCCGCCGTTCGGCGAGACCGACGACCAGGTCCGGGCGGACGAGGCCCGCATCGGCGTGCTCGAGGTGCTCTGGACCGTCGACTCGCAGGACTGGAACAACGCCTCCGTCGAGCAGATCGTCGCGGCCGCGCACACCCTGCAGCCGGGCGGGATCATCCTCATGCACGACTGGCCGCCGAACACGATCGCGGCCATCCCGCTGATCGCGCGCGACCTGGCCGCGCGCGGCCTGTGCGCCGGCCGGATCGCCTACACCGCCGAGGACATCCCCTTCGGCAGCCAGACCTTCCACGCGGTCGCCGTCCGCCCCTGACCCGGGTCCCCGGCCCTGGACGCGGCAGCCGGAGCGGTGCCCCCGCCCGCTCCGGCTACCGTCCGCCCTCCCCACCGCTCCCGCCGCCGGCCGTCCTGCCGGCCG
>DATINN010000410.1:0-2372 GCA_035474175.1 Mycobacteriales bacterium
CTCGGCCTTCCAGGGCGACCTGCTCGCCGACCTGCTGGTGGCCCGGCTGCCGGAGGGCCCCCCGCTCTACCTGGACGACGAGACCACCGACGAGCCGACGGAGACCCGGATCGCGGAGCTGATCCGGGAGGCGGCCCTGGAGGGCGTGCGGGACGAGCTGCCGCACTCGCTGGCCGTGTCCATCGACGAGACCCGGACCGAGGGCGACCTGACCGTCATCCACGCGACCGTGCACGTCGAGCGGGACAGCCAGAAGCCGATCGTGCTCGGCACCCGCGGCGCCCGCCTCCGCACGGTCGGGACGGCGGCCCGGCGCGAGATCGAGGCCCTGCTCGGCGGCCGGGTCTACCTCGACCTGCACGTCAACGTGCTCAAGGACTGGCAGCGCGACCCCAAGCAGCTGCGCCGCCTCGGCTTCTGATGCTGGGCGCCTATCGTCAGGTGCTGCGGGTCCCCGGATCGGCGGCCTTCGCCGCCGCCGGGCTGATCGCGCGGTTCCCGATCTCGATGCAGACGCTCGGCACGGTCCTGCTCGTCGCCGACAGCACCGGCTCGTACGCCCTGGCCGGCTCGGTCTCGGCCACCCTGGCCGTGGCCCAGGCGCTGCTCGCGCCGGTGCTGGGCCGCCTGGTGGACCGGTACGGACAGGCCCGGGTGCTGGTGCCGGCGCTGGCCGTGCACACCGCCGGGGCCGCCGCGCTGATCGCCTGCGCGCTGGCCGACCTGCCGGTCTGGACGCTGTTCCCGGCGGCGGCGGTGTGGGGCGGCAGCTTCGCCCAGGCCGGCGCGCTGGTCCGGTCGCGCTGGGCGCACGCGCTGGGCGGGTCGCCGCTGCTGCCGACCGCGTTCTCGCTGGAGTCGGTGCTGGACGAGGTCGTGTTCGTGGTCGGCCCGGTGCTGGTCACGACGCTGGCCACGCAGGTGGCGCCGACGGTCGGGGTCGCGGCGGCCTGGGCCTTCGCGGCGGTGGGGTCGCTGGCGCTGGCGGCGCTGCGCCGGACCGAGCCGCCGGCCCACCCCAGGACCGGCCGGCGCCCGTCGGCGCTGCGGCTGTCCGGGCTGCGGGTGATGATCGTGCTGGGGCTGGCCCTGGGCGGCATCTTCGGCTCCATCGAGGTGGCCACGGTGGCGTTCACCGACGAGCGCGGCACGCCGGGCTCGGCCGGGATCGTGCTCGCGCTGCTGGCCATGGGCAGCCTGCTGTCCGGCCTCGGGTACGGCACGGTGAGCTGGCGGACGCCGCCGGCCCGCCGGTTCGTGCTCGGCGTGACCGTGCTGGCCCTGGTGACCGTGCCGCTGCTGGCCGCGGGCAACGTACCGGCCCTGGCCGTGGTGGTGTTCCTGGCCGGGTTCGCGATCTCGCCGGCGCTGATCGCCGGCTTCGCGCTGCTGGAGCAGCTCGTGCCGGCGTCGTCCCGGACCGAGGGGCTGACCTGGTTCAGCACCGGGCTCGGCCTCGGGGTGGCGGTCGCGGCGTCGGTCTCCGGGCAGGTGGTGGACGCCAGCGGGGCGCGGACCGCGTTCGCGGTGACCGTGGCCGCCGGGGTGCTGTCCGCGCTGATCGCGCTGGCCGGCGCGCGGACGTTCAGCCGAGCCGGCTGAGCACCTCGCCCACGTCGGCCTGCCAGCCGTTGATCTCCCGCCAGGGCCGGAACCCGAGCCGGTCGTTGATGGCCAGCATGTGCCGGTTGCTGGTCGCGTTGCCGGTGAGCACCTCGGTCACGTCCGGCCGGTCGGCCCGCAGCCGCAGCAGCATCTCGGACTTGATCCACAGGCCCAGACCGGCACCGCGATGGGCCGGCACCACCGCCGTGTCCAGCTGGTGGGCCCGCTCCGGGGCCCGGCCGACGCCGGTCTCGGTGAACCCGGCGACCTCGCCGCCGGCCTCGTGCACGGCGAAGGTCACCCGGACCTCGCCCCGCCGCAGCTGGGAGGCCTCCTCGGCCCGCACCCGCTGCTCGTCGAAGGTGAACGCCTCCAGGTCCATCGCCCCGTGCGGGGCGTCGTTCATGGCCGCCTTGGCCTTCGCGTACGACCCGATCAGGTCGTCGGGGACCCGGCCGGTGACCGGGACCAGCCGGTAGCCCGGGTGCGGCGCGGCCGCGGCCGCCTCGACGTCGGCCCAGTCGACGTCGGCGAGCCGCAGCAGCGACAGCCGGTCGGTCTCGACCACCCGGCCGCCCGCCACCCGGGCGAACTCGTCACCGGGACCGCCGGCGTCGACCTCGGCCAGCAGGATCGTCCGGTCGTCGGCCGCCAGCTCGGTCGCGATCTCCCGCAGCAGGGCGGTGCCGACGCCGCGGCGCCGGGCGTCGGGATGGACCTGGATCTCGGCCTGGCCCATGCGCAGGTTGTCCAGCATCGACCGCCAC
>DATINN010000411.1:0-7389 GCA_035474175.1 Mycobacteriales bacterium
ACGTCCGCGGCCACGTCCCGGTGCACGATCAGCTCGCCGGTGTGGGCCTTCCCGTCGAAGCCGCGGAAGCCGACGGTGACGTAGCGCAGCTCGGCCACCGTGACCGGGCAGCCCGCCGTCCAGGTCGAGCGCCGCTGCACCGCCGCCGGCACCGGCGTCACGCTCGCGCCGCAGCCGGCCAGCAGCACCGCCACGGCGGCCGCGGCGACGGCGGCGGTGGCGTTGCGGAGCACCCGCCGAGGGTAAGCCCCCGGCGTGACGCTGCCATCGGACTACTTCGACCGCCTGTACGCCGAGTCCGAGGACCCCTGGGGCTTCCGCAACCGCTGGTACGAACAGCGCAAGTACGGCCTGACGCTGGCGGTGCTGCCGCAGCCCCGGTTCGGCAGTGCGCTGGAGGTCGGCTGCTCGATCGGCGTGCTCACCGCGGGCCTGGCCCAGCGCTGCGACCGGCTGCTGTCGATCGACCCGTCGGCCCGGGCGCTGGCGGCGGCCCGGGAGCACGCCCCGGACAACGTCGAGTTCCGGCAGGGCTCGGTGCCCGCGGACTGGCCCGCCGGCACGTACGACCTGGTGGTGCTGTCCGAGGTCGGCTACTACCTCGACGTGGACGACCTGTCCGCGCTGCTGGACTACACCGCCGCCGACCTGGCCCCGGACGGGTTCGTGGTGGCCTGCCACTGGCGGCACCCGGTGGCGGACTACCCGCAGACCGGCGACGCCGTGCACGAGGCGATGTCCGAGCGCTGGCCCCGGCAGTCCCGGGTCGAGGAGGGCGACTTCCTGCTCGACGTCTTCCACCCCGGCGGCCCGTACACGGTCGCGACCCGGGCCGGCCTGGTGCATCCCGACGACGGCGCCGACCCCCAGCCCGCCGACGAGGCCGACGAGGCCGACGAGGACTAGGCCCGCGCCTCAGACCGCGGCCATCAGGGTGGCGATCTCGTCGCCGCTGGCGGCCCAGGCCAGGAACAGCCGGGCGTCGGCGGCCGGCAGCGGCCGGGACACCAGGTAGCCCTGCACGGCGTCGCAGCCCGCGGACCGGACCAGGGCCAGCTGCTCGGCCGTCTCCACGCCCTCGGCGATCACGGTCAGCCCGAGCGAGTGGCCGAGCTCGGCCACCGCGCGGACCAGCGAGCTGGAGCCGACGTCGAGGAACATCCGGTCGATCTTGAGCATGTCGATCGGGAAGCGCAGCAGCGAGGACAGCGACGAGTAGCCGGCGCCGAAGTCGTCCATGGCCAGCCGGACGCCGAGCGCCCGCAGCCGGGCCAGCTCCGCGGTCAGCGTGTCGGAGTCCTCCAGCAGCATGCTCTCGGTGATCTCCAGGGTCAGCGCGTCCGGCGGCAGCCCGGTCTCGGCCAGCACGTCGGCGACGAGCAGCGAGTAGTCGGTGGCGGTGAGCTGCCAGCCGGAGACGTTGACGGTGACGCCGAGGTCGGCCGCGCCCGGCACCCGGGAGCGCCAGTCCCGCAGGGTCCGGCAGGACTGGCGCAGCACCGAGCCGCCGATCTCGCAGATCAGCCCGGTCTCCTCGGCGACCGGGATGAACACCTGCGGCCCGACGACCTCCTCGTCGCTGACCCGCCAGCGGGCCAGTGCCTCCATGCCGGTCACCCGCCGGTCGGCCAGCCGGACGATCGGCTGGTAGTGCACCTCGATCTGGTCGCGGCCGACGGCGGCGGCCAGCAGCCGGCTGAGCCGGCCGCGCTCCAGCGCCCGGTCCCGCATGGCCGGCTCGAACAGCAGCACCCGGCCCTTGCCGGAGTGCTTGGACGCGTACATGGCCATGTCGGCGTCGGCCAGCAGCTCCTCGGCGGTGGTGTGCCCGCTCAGCTCGGCCACCCCGACGCTGGCGCCGATCCGGATCTCCTGACCGGCCACGGAGATCGGCCCCCGCAACGCGTCCAGCAGCCGGTGGGCCACAGCGAGCCCCTGCTCGGCCGTCCCGCCCGGCAGCACGACCGCGAACTCGTCCCCGCCGAGCCGGGCGGCGGTGTCCCGGTCCCGGACGCACCCGCGCAGCCGCTCCGCCACCCGCAGCAGCACGTCGTCGCCGCACTGGTGGCCGAGGCTGTCGTTGACGCTCTTGAACCCGTCCAGGTCGACCAGCACCGCGGTCGCCGTGCCGCCGGTACGCCGGGCGTGCGCGACCGTCTCGGTCAGCCGGGACGTCACCAGGGTCCGGTTGGGCAGCCCGGTCAGGGCGTCGTGGGTGGCCTGGTGCCGCAGCCGCGCGTCGGTGCGGGCCCGGGTCCGCCGCACGAACATCGCCACCCAGCCGCACACCAGCAGCACGACCAGCAGCACCAGCCCGGCCAGGGCGTACTGGCTCTGCTTCTTGGCCTGCAGGGAGTCCACCGTGGCCTGGTAGAAGTACGACTCCTCGGCGCCGTAGAGGGCCCGCACCCGCAGGTCCACATAGGACACCAGCGCCACCGCCGAGACGGTCAGCACGCCGTCCTCGGTGCCGCTGCCCGGTTGCAGGCGGTGCCAGGGGAACGCGGCGACGGCGGTGCGCAGCTCGGCCAGGTCGCGCTCCGGGGGGCTGCCGGGGTCGAAGCGGACCCGGGCCACCTCGAGCTGGCGGACCAGCAGCCCGCGCTGGATCTCCAGCGCGGAGCTGTTGCCGCCGGTCTGGTACGCGGCGACCTGCTGCTGCAGCTGCAGCGCGGTGCGCTGGGAGGTGGCCAGCGTGGTCGCCCGCTGCTGGGCGACGGCGACCTCGGTGGTCATCCGGCCGAGCAGGGTGCCGGTGGTCAGCGCGACCAGCAGGATGCCCACAGTGGCCGCGACCACGGCGATGACCAGCACGGTGTCGGCGGCCCGGCGCCAGCGGCGGCGCCGGACCGGGGCCGGGCGGGCCGAGCGGCCGGTGGCCGGCCGGGGCCCGCCCGCCGCCGTCACCGGACCTCGATGGAGCGCAGACTCCAGATCCACTGGTCGGCATTGACGCCGGCCTTCAACCCGCGCTGGAAGACGATCCGGGTCGGGCCGCCGTCGTCGATGGGGATGTCGGCGCCGTCGCCGTCGGAGGTGGCCAGCAGGATCCCGCCGGCCCGCAGCTCGGCCGCGTCGAACCCGACCTCGTAGTCGTCCAGCGCGGACACCCGCACCTCGGTCACGCCGGTCGCGCCGGCCAGCGCCAGCAGGTCGGTCAGCCACACGCCGCGGAAGCTGAGGTCCCGCTTCACCCAGGGCTCGTACGTGGTGAGCCGGACCTGGGTCAGCCGGGCCAGCGTGCGCCGGTCCAGCGCCAGGGTGCCGCCCTGGGTGGCCGCGCCGACCTTGCCGGTGACGGTGATCAGCGGGGTGCCGACCGGGGCCGGCACGGGCTCGCCCGGGTGCAGCGTCGCCGCCCGCAGCACCACGGCCGCGCCGTCCGCGGTCCGGTCCGGGGCCGCCGCGGGGTCGCCGCCGCCGCACCCCGCGAGCAGGGCGGCCAGCGCCAGCCCGGCCAGCAGCCGTACGGTCACGCGGCCCCCCGTCTGTCCGGGGGAGGACCCGCCGCGGTCCGGCGCCGTCCCCCGTTCGACACCCGATGTGCTCATCCTACTTACCCACAGTGACCGCGGCCACCGGTTCGGCGTGGAGCGCGGGGGAGCGGCGGCCGAGCCCGTACGGTGTTGCGGCGAGGAGGGGGTGGGCGCGGTCGAGCACAGGATCGACGATGCGGTCGGGCGGGTCGCCGGCACCGAGGACGCCACCCCGCTGGTGTTCCGGGTCGCCGTCCGCCCCGAGGCCTACCTGCAGCTCGACGATGTCGTCGTCACCTCCCGGGAGGTGCCGGGCGCCGGCCCGGTGACGGTCGCCGGCGTGGTCACCGAGGTGACCAGCCGCTACGAGGGGGCCCAGTTCGCCTCGGACGTCTTCCTCATCGCCGACGGGGTGCTGCCGGCCCAGGTCCAGGAGACGGCCGAGATCGCCACCACCCGGGCCGAGCCCGAGGTCTGGGTGCCGCCGCGGCCGGGGTCGGCCGTCTACCGGGCCGTGGACGAGGAGCGGGACCGGGCGCTGTGCTTCGACCGGATGGACCGCAAGGTCCCGGTCGGCCTCGGCCGCGACGGCCTGCCCGTCTACGTCGACCTCGACTTCCTGGACGGCGCCCGCGGCGCGCACGTGTCGATCAGCGGCATCTCCGGCGTCGCGACCAAGACCAGCTTCGCGCTGTTCCTGCTGCACTCGCTGTTCCGCTCCGGGGTGCTCGGCCGCAAGGCGACCAACGCCAAGGCCCTGGTGTTCTCGGTCAAGGGCGAGGACCTGCTGTTCCTGGACGCGCCGAACAACCGGCTGGACGACAACGTGGTCGGCCCGGTCGCGCGCAAGCAGTACGAGCGGCTGGGGCTGCCGGTCGAGCCGTTCCGGTCGGTCGCGTTCTTCGCGCCGCCGCGGCCGGGCGACCTGACCGGGCGGCCCAACGTCACCGGCCGCACCGAGGGGGTCGGCGCGTTCTGGTGGACGCTGGCCGAGTTCTGCCAGCAGGAGCTGCTGCAGTACGTCTTCGCCGACGTCGAGGACGAGCGCAACCAGTACACGATGGTGGTGCACCAGGTCGCGACCCGGCTGCGGACGCTGGGCGCGCCGGCCGGCACCGACGGGGCCTGGACCGTGGACGGCACGCTGCTGCGGACGTACGACCAGCTGGTCGACTTCGTCGTGGCCCGGGTGAGCGAGGACGACACCCGCTACGAGTGGGCCGGGCCGGCGGTCGGGACCGGGACGGTCAACGCGTTCGTCCGGCGGCTGCGCTCGTCGCTGAAGCCGATCCGCCCGCTGGTCCGGGCCGACCTGCCGCTGCGCTCACAACCGTCTGTGGGTCGTTCCGCCGGTCAGACAGCACAGCACGCGGTCTCCACCGACGGCCAGCAGGTCACCGTCGTGGACCTGCACACGCTGCCGGACCGGGGGCAGCGGTTCGTGGTCGGCGTGGTGCTGCGGGCCGAGACCGAGCGCAAGGAGGCGGCCGGGCCGGGCGGGCTGCTGTTCACCATGCTGGACGAGCTGAACAAGTACGCGCCGCGGGAGGGGTCCTCGCCGATCAAGGAGCTGGTGCTGGACATCGCCGAGCGCGGCCGGTCGCTCGGGATCATCCTCATCGGCGCCCAGCAGACCGCGTCCGAGGTGGAGCGGCGGGTGATCGCCAACTCGGCCGTCAAGGTGGTCGGGCGGCTCGACCCGGCCGAGGCCGGCCGGCCGGAGTACGGCTTCCTGCCCGCGTCGCAGCGGATCCGGGCCACGCTGGCCACCCCCGGGGCGATGTTCGTGTCGCAGCCGGGGATCCCGGTGCCGCTGGCGGTGGAGTTCCCGTTCCCGGCCTGGGCGACCCGGCAGAGCGAGCGCGGCGGGCCGCCGCCCGGAGCGGCCGCGGTGGAAGACCCGTTCGACCTGCTGCCGCCGGACGACGACCCGCCGCCGTTCTGAGTGTTACTGAGGTTGCTGGCCTTCGCTCTCCGCGACCTCCTTGGCGCCGCCCCAGCCGTGCCAGCGGTCGATCTCGATCCAGGCGTTGAACCGGGTGTGCTCGCGGTCCGGGTAGGCCTGGCCGCCGTAGTGGGTGGACAGCCGGTCGATGCCGGACAGGTCGGTGTCCTCGGTCAGCTCGGTGACGCGGCCCTGCAGGCTGACGTGGGTGTACCAGTTGTCGGCGTCGAGGACGGTGAGCGAGACCCGCGGGTCGTTGCGGAGGTGGTCCAGGCGCTTGCGGCGGGCGTCCATGTTGACGAACAGCCGGTCGCCGTCCAGGAGATACCAGGTCGCGACCGTGACGGGGGCACCGTCGGCGCGGACGGTGGCGATGACAGCGGGGTTGGCCTTGCCGAGCAGCTCGCGCAGCTCGGCCGGCAACGGTGAGGTCGGCACGCAGGAACCGTGCCCCGCTGTCGGCTGTCACACACATCGGGCTTCCCCGGCGTGGACGGCCCGTTCCCGGGCGTCCGCGGACGTACGGTGGCGCGGTTCGATCGGTCGGCGGAGGAGGGCGCGTGCGGTTCCTGCACACCTCCGACTGGCACGTCGGCAAGGTGCTCAAGGGGCACGACCGGCTGCCGGAGCAGCAGGCCGTGCTGGCGGAGATCGTCCGGATCGCCCGCGAGCAGGAGGTCGACGCGGTCCTCGTCGCCGGCGACCTGTACGAGACCGCCACCCCCACCCCGGCCGCCCAGCAGCTCGTGGTGCGCACCCTGCTGGCCCTGCGCGACACCGGCGCCGAGGTCGTCGCGATCGCCGGTAACCACGACAACGCGCCGACCCTGGACGCGTACCGCCCGCTGGCCGGCGCGGCCGGCATCACCCTGGTCGGCCGGGTCCGCCGCCCGGCCGACGGCGGCGTGGTCGAGCTGACCGCCCGCTCGGACGGGTCCCCGCTGCGGGTCGCGGCGGTGCCCTTCCTGTCCCAGCGCTGGGCCGTCCGCTCGGCCGAGCTGCTGGCCAACACCCCGGCGGAGAACTCGGCCGGCTACGACGCCTGGGTCCGGCAGATCCTGGCCATGCTCGCGGCCGGCTTCGCGCCCGGCGCGGTCAACGTCGTGCTGGCCCACCTGACCGTGACCGGGGCCGCGCTCGACGGCGGCGGCGAGCGCCAGTCCCAGTCGATCTTCGACTACCACGTGCCGGCGGCGGCGTTCCCGGCCGACGCGCACTACGTCGCGCTCGGGCACCTGCACCGGCGCCAGTCCGTCCCGGCGCCATGCCCGGTGCACTACTGCGGCGCCCCGCTGCGGGTCGACTTCGGCGAGGTCGACAGCGACCCGGTGGTGCTGGTGGTCGAGGCCACCCCGGACACCCCGGCCCGGATCACCGAGGTCCCGGTCACCAGCGCCCGGACGCTGCGGACGCTGCGCGGCACCCTGGCCGAGCTGTCCGCGCAGGCGGCCACGGTCGACCCGGACGACCTGGTCAAGATCGTCGTGGCCGAGCCGGCCCGGGCCGGCCTGCGCGAGGACGTCCGGGAGCTGCTGCCCGGGGCGCTGGAGGTGCAGGTGGCGCGGTCCGAGACGGCCGCGGCCGCGACCCCGGACCGGGCCCGCACCGATCGGGCCCCGGCCGAGCTGCTGCGCGACTACCTGGCCACCCGGGAGGTCGCCGACCCGCGGGTCGAGGCCCTGTTCGCCCGCCTGCACGACGCCGTCCTGACCGGGGACAGCTGATGCGGCCCGTACTGCTCGACCTGGACGGGTTCGGCTCGTTCCGGCACCCCTGCACGGTCGACTTCCGGGACGCCGACTTCTTCGCCCTCGTCGGCCCGACCGGCGCGGGCAAGTCCACCGTGGTCGACGCGATCGTCTTCGCCCTGTATGGATCGGTGCCGCGGTGGGAAAACCGCCGCGCGGTCGAGGGGTCGTACCCGTATCCTGACAGTCCATAGGGACATGCCTCGTGTGCTGAGGCGAT